>NZ_JANSIF010000056.1:0-23994 GCF_047461935.1 Synechococcus sp. R55.4
TCTAAAAAAACCAACTTCATCCTCTTTCCTCTATAAATTACTCTCTCTATCCTAACATAAGATCAACACGACCTAGAAGTTTGAGGGTGAAAGATTGTTGAAGAGCCGGATCCCTAGCGGGTATACTGCACCCGCGGATCCAAAATGCTGTAGAGAATATCCGCCACCAAATTGAAAATCACGATCAAGATGGCGTAGATAAAGGTGATGGCCATCACCACCGGCGTATCGCCCCGGAAGATGGAATCCACCAACAAAGCGCCGATCCCAGGTACGCGAAAAATCTGCTCTGTAACCAGCGCTCCGGTAAACACGGATGGAATATCCAGGGCCACCAGGGTTACCACCGGGATCAAGGCATTGCGCAAAATGTGCCGATTCACCACCACCCATTCTTGCAAGCCTTTGGCCCTGGCCGTCCGCACGTAATCCCGGTTCATTTGCTCCAGCATTGAGGCTCGCACAAAGCGCATCAGCACCGCTGCCTGGAACAACACCAAGACTGTCACAGGCATGATCGATTGGCGCACCTGGGCCACAAAACTTGCCCAATCGGTTACCCGCAGCGTGCTGTTGTAGATGAAGGGGAACCAGCGCAGTTGCACACTGAAAATGATGATGAACAAAATACCCGTAAAAAAGGTGGGCAAGGAAAAGCCAACAAAAGCCAGCGTCGTCACCACTTGGTCGAAGAGGGTGTAGCGCTTCAGGGCAGAGATCACGCCCAAAGGCACCGCCAGCAATGCGCCGATAATATATGCAGTGCCAACTATCCAAAGAGTGGTGGGCAACCGTTGCAAAATCAAGTTCAACACGGGGCTGCGGCTGGTAAAAGAAAAGCCCATATCCCCCTGCATAAAAGCCCACAGCCACTTCACATAGCGGATGTAAATCGGCTGATCTAGCCCCAAAGAACGGCGAATGTTCTCCCGTACTTCCGCAGTGATGGCAGGATTGGTGGCAAATTCTGCCATGGGATCCCCAGGTGCCAAAGCCAAGATGGCAAACACCACGATGCTGATGGCCAGCAAGGTGGGAATGGAGATCAACAGGCGATTAATCAAGTAGCGCGTCATAAAAACAAAGAGACAAAAATGAAAGCAATGCCATCATGGTAGGGATGTTGGCAGCAAAATGTTAGGGGAAAGCCTTTCTTGCCCAGAGAGGAAAAAAAGAGGCAAGGGATCCCTCCCTCACCCCCGCCCCTCCCCGACAGGATCCCCTAGGACTTGCGAGTCCAATCTTTGATGTTCCAAGGTTCCAGATCCCAGGGGGTGAGATCGATCCCTTCCAGGCTGTTGGCCGCTGCCGCCGGGCTGGAGCGGTCGATCAAAGGAATCACCGCCACATCTTCTACTGTCAGGAAGTTGTTCATTTTCTTGATCTGCTCCTCCCGTTCTTTGGCATCGGTCATCGCCACCAGCTCGGCAAACATGGCGTCGTAGGTGGGGTTGCAATAGCGGGAGTCGTTGGACTTGGCCCAGTTGTTTTCTTTCTGGGCAATCTCCTCGCAAAGGTAACGGCGCAGGTAACTCGTCGGATCCGGGTTATCGTTGCCAGTGGTGTACATCTGTAGGTCAGCGTAGAAGTGGCCCAGGTTGTCGGGGTTGTTGGGTTCGCTGTCGAAGAAGATGCTGGCATCGATGCTCTTCAGCTCCAGGTCGATGCCGATCTTGCTGAAGTCTTGCTTGATGATCTCCTGAGTTTTCTGGCGCACCGGGTTAACAGAGGTTTGGAAAACCATGCGCATCTCTACACCACCTTTGTCCCGAATGCCGTTGTTGTTGCTATCTACCCAACCGGCTTCATCCAGCAGCGCTGCAGCTTTCTCCAGGTTGAATTCCCAGGGAGCGTTGGCCCGCAGGTTTTCGGGAGATAACACGTAGTCATTGGTGGGGGTACCGGCCACGCCGTAGATCTGATCGGCGGTGGTTTGCCGATCCACAGCCAGGCTCAGGGCTTTGCGCACGTTCAAGTCCGTCAGGAACGGATGGGGCACATCCTTGTGGGAGCGTTGCCCGTCTTTCTCTACGTTGGGGTCGGAGAAATTGATAACGATCCGCTCCATGCTCGGGCCAGGCTTGGGAATGACCCGACCAATGCCTGTAGCCTCTAGCTGAGCGAGCACTGCAGCTTCTACCTGGGTGTTCCAGGCATAGTCGGCATCGCCGGTTTGCAGCACCGCCCGTGCCGCAGAGGTGGCATCTCCACCTCCCTTCAATTCCACGCGCTTGAAGAAGGGCTTGCCCTCTTCCCGAAAGTTCTTGTTGGCCACATAGACGATCACATCCCCTGGCCTCACCTCTTCGGTAATGTAGGGGCCAGTGCCAATGGGGGCCAGGTTGGCAGGGGCCTCGCGGGAGTTAGGGCCGTTGTAGTCTTTGAAGATATGTTTGGGAATGATCATGCCGTTGCTGCCGACAAAGGGCACAAACCAAGCCACCGTCGGCTTTTTGAAGGTGATTTTCACCGTGGTCGGATCCACAGCTTCCACCGAGGCAACATCGGCATAGTATTCGGAGGTAATCGCCCCCACTTCTGGGTTGGAAACGTACTCGTAGGTGAAGACCACATCTTCAGCGGTGAAGGGTTCTCCATCCGCCCAAGTGACCCCGCTCTTCAACTTCCAGGTGACAGAGGTCAGATCTTTGGCAACGCCGCCGTTTTCAATGCTGGGGATTTCTGCTGCCAAAAAAGGCACCATTTCACCACGGGCATCAAAGCTGGCCAGAGGCTCATAGACCAAACGGCTGGCTTCAAAGTCTTTGGTTCCTGTGGAGAGGTGAGGGTTAAGCAGAGTTGGCGCTTGCCAGTACAGCAACCGCAGGGTGTCGTCGGCTTGGGCCTGGACGGGTATCCAATGCTGGTGAACCAGCAACCCTCCCACCACAAACAGGGGAATCAACCACAGCCGCAGCTTGACCAACCGCAGTCTCAGACGTTGGAAAGGATGAAAAGACATTTACACTTACCTCTTGTAAACAGACTCAGCTAGGGGACTGGCGCTATGGCCTCCAAGTCATCCCAGAGATTTTCAGCCTTTGACTGGCAAGAACCGGGTAAGGTTCCCCCCCGGCGGTCCGATTGAGGTCAACTTTGTTGGATGAGGGTTTGCCTCAATCAAGACCTCTTTTAGGTTTAGGTTTCAGCAAGGTAGCAGATGGACGGGATTTTTCTGTAATTCGTTACACAGTATTGCCAGATCTCGCTTGCAGAGCCCTAGAGGGTTGGATTGCTGGGAATGGGGTTCCCCCGTTTGGTGCAAATGGATACGCAAATGTCTGTAGAGATGAGCAAGAATGGTGGCAGGGTTTCGTCAACCCTTAGGTGCTGCTCCTCTTTAGGGTTGGACTTGAACTCGGTCGGGATTGAGCTTGAATTGGTTTGTGTCTAAATGGTTCTAAGGGATGCTGGATTTTTCTGGAAAAATTCGCCATATAAGGGGAAATCCTTTTCCTTTGCTGTAGCGGTGACAAGGATCCCAGGAGCATGGCGCGATTGTTAGAAGTATGGCGGCTGGAAACGCGGTTCTATACCCAGGATGGAGTGGTGAAGGCCGTCAACGGTTCCAGCTTTCACGTGGACGAGGGGGAAACTCTGGGCATTGTGGGGGAATCGGGATCCGGCAAAAGTGTCACCATGCTCTCGGTGATGCGGCTGATCCCAACACCGCCGGGCAAAATTGTGGGGGGCGAGGTGCTGTTTGCCGGCCAAGACCTGCTCAAGCTGAAAGAATCGGAAATGCGGCGCATCCGGGGCAACCAGATCGCCATGATCTTTCAAGACCCCATGACCTCCTTGAACCCTGTCTTGCGAGTGGGCCAACAAATTGCCGAGGCTCTGCAGTTGCACCTGGGCATGACTCCTGCCCAAGCACGGCAGCGGACTATTGAACTGTTACAAATGGTTGGGATCCCGGCAGCAGCCGAGCGGGTGGATCACTATCCCCACCAATTCTCTGGGGGGATGCGGCAGCGGGTGATGATTGCCATGGGCCTGTCCTGCCGCCCAAAGCTGTTGATTGCCGATGAGCCCACCACCGCCTTGGATGTGACGATCCAAGCCCAGATTGTGGAGTTGATCAAAGCCTTGCGCGAGGAGATCGGCATGGCGATTATCTGGATTACCCATGATTTGGCCTTTTTGGCGGGCCTGGCCGACCGGATCTTGGTTATGTACGCCGGCCAGATTGTGGAAGAAGCTCCGTTGCACCAGCTTTACAAAAATCCCCGTCATCCCTACACCATCGGCCTGCTGCAGAGCATCCCCCGCCTGGATGAGCGCCGCCGCGAAAAGCTGCAGCCCATTGAGGGCATGCCCCCGGATTTGGTCAACTATCCCAAGGGTTGTCCGTTTGCGGCCCGTTGTCGCTTCGTCATCGACCGCTGCTGGAGCGAAAATCCAGAGCTGGAGTCCGTTGGATCCCAGCATGCGGTGGCTTGCTGGGTAAAGCCGGAAGGAAAAGCCCATCTGCGGTCAGTGGCCGGTGTCGGCGGGGACGGTGAATCGCTGGAGAGGACGGCCCATGGTTGACCCCCCTTCTTTCCCGGCCAGCGCCTCTGTCGATGCTTGCCCACCTGAGACCGGCCAAGCCACCTTGGTGCGCGTCGAAAACCTAAAAGTGCATTTTCCCATTCGGCGGGGGCTAATCCTGCAACGACAGGTGGGATCCGTCAAGGCGGTGGATGGGGTGAGTTTTGCGGTGCGGCGGGGAGAAACCCTGGGGCTGGTGGGAGAATCGGGCTGTGGCAAGAGCACCCTTGGGCGAGCCATTTTGCAGTTATATCGGCCCACCGCCGGGAACGTGTATTTTGGGGGTGTCGATCTGACCCAGCTCAGCCCGGAAGAGCTGCGCCGCATGCGGCAACGCATGCAGATGGTGTTTCAGGATCCCTATGCCGCTCTGAATCTCCGCCAGACGGTGGGGGCAATTGTGGGGGAGCCCCTGACAGTCTTTAGGGTGGCCGGGGGCAAAGCGCAGCAGGAGCGGGTCAGGGAGCTGCTGGAGGTGGTCGGCCTCAATGCCAACTTTGTCAACCGCTATCCCCACGAGTTTTCGGGCGGGCAACGGCAGCGGATTGTCATTGCCCGTGCCTTGGCTTTGAAGCCGGATTTTATTGTCTGTGATGAGCCGATCTCGGCTTTGGACGTGTCGATTCAGGCCCAGGTGATTAACTTGCTGCAGTCTTTGCAAGAGCAGTTCGGCCTCACCTATCTGTTCATCGCCCATGACCTGAGCGTGGTGCGCCACATTTCCGACCGGGTGGCGGTGATGTACTTGGGCAAGGTGGTGGAGCTGGCGGATCGCGACGAGATTTACCAAAATCCTCTCCATCCCTATACCCAGGCACTGCTCTCGGCAGTTCCCATTCCCGACCCGGAAGTGGAAGCCAGGCGCAAGCGGATCATCCTCAAGGGCGATGTGCCTAGCCCGGTCAACCCGCCCAAAGGATGCAACTTCCACACCCGCTGCCCTTGGGTAACAGAGGCGTGCCGTCAAGATCCACCCCCGGCCTTTCGCGAGGTGAGCGCGGGGCATTTTGTGGCTTGTCACCTGGTGCCCTAGGTAGCCCTCAAGGGATCCCGGCCACGCCGGTTTGGCGGGCAGCCTGGATTACCGCAGCGGCCACCTGAGGAACCACCCGCCCGTCGAAGACCGAGGGGATGATCCACTGGGGATCCAAATCCTCAGGTGGGATCAAGGCAGCAATGGCTTGAGCGGCAGCCAGGCACATCTCGGTGTTGATCTGCTTGGCGCGGCAGTCGAGGGCGCCGCGAAACACGCCCGGAAAGGCCAGCACGTTGTTGATTTGGTTGGGGTAGTCGCTGCGGCCCGTGGCCATCACCGCCACCTGATCGCTCACCAGCTCGGGCTGAATCTCCGGCACCGGATTGGCCAAAGCAAACAGGATGGGATCCGGGGCCATCTTTTCCACCATCTCCACCGTCAGGGCATTGGCCACGCTCACCCCAATAAACACATCTGCCCCCACCAAGGCTTCTGCCAGGGATCCCCTCTGCTCGACGGCAACTGCGGCTTTTTCCGGGGTGAGATCGGAACGGGAGCGGCTGAGGATCCCTTTGCGGTCGCAGACCAGGATGTGGGCTGCCCCGGCCCGCCGCAGCAGTTGAGTTACCGCAATACCGGCTGCCCCGGCCCCGTTGATGACAATGCGCACCTGATCCAAGGTTTTTTTCACCACCTTGAGGGCATTCAGGAGTGCGGCCAGCACCACAATCGCCGTGCCATGTTGATCGTCGTGAAACACCGGCAGGTTGAGGCGAGCTTTGAGCTGCGATTCGATGGCAAAGCAACGGGGGGCGCTGATGTCTTCCAAGTTGAAGCCACCGAAGCCGGGGGCCAGATGCACCACCGTCTCCACAATTTGCGCCACATCCTGGGTGGCCAGGCACAGAGGGAAAGCATCGATATCGGCAAAGCGCTTGAACAGGGCCGCTTTCCCCTCCATCACCGGCAAAGCTGCCTCCGGGCCGACATTCCCCAAGCCCAGCACCGCGCTACCATCGGTTACAATGCCCACACTGTTGCCCTTGATGGTGTACTCATAGACCGCGGCGGGGTTGGCAGCAATTTCCAGAGAAACCCGCCCTACCCCCGGCGTGTAGGCCATGGCCAGATCGGCGGCGCTCTCCAGGGGGCTTTTAGCCACCACCTGCAGCTTTCCCCCGCGGTGCAGCTCAAAGGTGCGGTCCACCGCCCGCTCCACCTTCACATTGGCCAAGGAGGCAACGGCGGCGTAAATTTGCTGAGCATGCTCGCTGCTCACGGCATCTACACAGATTTCTCGCACCGTTTCTGCTGCCGATTGGTGGATGAGATCGATCTGGCTGAGGCTGCCTCCCACTTCCGCAATGGCCTGGGTGACGCGGGCTAGGGCTCCCGGCTGGTTGAGCAGGCGAATGCGCAGGGCAATGCTATAGCTAGAGCTGGGGGTAAGTTTTGTCATAGCTCCCTATGGTAGACGAAAAATCCGCTTCCGACCTGCACACCCTGGCCAACTGGCTGGAGGGCTACTACAGCAACCGCGCCCAGGCGATGGCAGAGCCGGTGTGGTTTGTGCCGGTCAGCCTTTGGTACGTGCGCCTTCCCCACCTGTTCTCGGAGGGGATCGGCTTTTTTACCGAGCAATTTAACCAGCACACGCCGGGCCAGTTTTATCGCAGCCGGGTGCTCCAGGTATTGGGGGATCCCTTGCGGATCGAGAACTACAAATTGCGGGATCAAGCAGCTTGGGCAGGTGCCTCTCAGGATCCGCAGCGCTTGGCGCAGCTCTCCTTGGCCGACCTGGAGCATTTGCCCGGTTGTCGCATTTTGGTGGAAAAGCGCCCAGACTGCTACCACGGCGAAATGCTGCCAGGTGGAGAATGTCGTCTGAACCCCGGGGATAGCACCTATATCCACATCGAGTTCGACCTCACCCCCAGCGAATTCATCACCTGGGATCGGGGCTTTGACGCCGCCACTGGCCAACAAACCTGGGGATCCCGCGCCGGACCCTACCGCTACCAAAAAGGGATCCCACCGGCCTCTTCCCCTCGCCCTTGGGGAGAGAGGGACAGGGGGTGAGGGCCAGAAAACAGTCAGGGGAACAAAAAAGGCAACAGATCTCGAAATCCTTTGCGCAGCCTGAGCAAAAAGATCAGCCGCTCCACCTCTGGAGAGACAGATCCGGTTTCGGGCCGAGCTGCCAAGGCTTCCTGGAGTTCTAGAGCTTCGTCGGCGGTGAGGGGCTGATTATCGACCGGAGAGCGAGCCCGCAAGTCGGGCTGGGCCCGCAACACCTCTTCCGGGATCTCATCGGCAGGGGGCAGTGCCCAAGCTTCCGGCCAAAGCAGCAGCAGACCCGCGCAGCAGCCCAGTCCTGCACTCCAGAGCCGTTGGCCCATCCGACCGGTTCTCCTAGCGTTGTCCACTGAACTCCACCCCTTGAAGGGATCCCTCCCAACCTTTCCCAACCCCTCGACCTGTTGCTGGGGGAAAGGGGGGGATCCCTTTAGCTGGCCATGGCTTCCGAGCGCTCTTGGATCACCCGATCCACGATGCCGTAAGCCTGAGCTTCCGTGGCCGAGAGGTAAAAGTCTCGCTCCACATCCCGCTCGATTTTCTCCAGCGGTTGGCCGGTGGTTTGCGCCAAGATCTCGTTCATGCGTCGTTTGACTCGCAGAGTTTCGCGGGCGCGAATTTCAATGTCGCTGGCTTGGCCTTGGATCGTGCCCAGCGAAGGCTGGTGCAGCATGATGCGGGAGTGGGGCAGGGCAAACCGCTTGCCCTTGGTGCCAGCAGCCAACAAAAAGGCTCCCATTGAAGCTGCTTGGCCCACGCAAACCGTAACGATATCTGGCTTGATGTGGTTCATGGTGTCGTAGATGGCCATGCCCGCCGTCACAGAGCCACCGGGAGAATTGATGTACATCACAATGTCCTTTTGCGGATCCTGCGAGTTGAGGTAGAGCATCACCCCCACGATGGTATTGGCCAAGCTATCGTCAATGGGCTCGCCGATAAACAAAATCCGCTCTTGGTACAGGCGATCGTCAAGGCTAATCCACTGGCTATAGGGCTCGCCGGGCAAACGGTAGGGAACCCGAGGCACTCCAATCGGCATAAGTTTCTCCTGGCAAAGTATGAAACACAGAACGACGCGCTTGTAAGATATCTTCCGCGCTCAAATCCAGCTGGGGCAAAACCGAGGAAACAATGCGTCCAGATCCAGTTTTGACCTCGCCTTCGTATTCTCCGCCAACCCAGCGCACCGCGGAAACGGACTGCTTGGCTGGATCCACAATCCAGTATTCCGGGATCCCACGGGCAGCGTAATCTTTGCGCTTGTCTTGATAATCGTGTTTTTCATTGTCTACTCCGGGGGAAACGACTTCCACCACCAACAGCGGCAGGGGCATGTGCAGGCAAGGATTCCGCAACCGTTTCCCAGCAAGCTCACATAGCGGGATGCAAAGCCATCACCTCTGGATTGCGCAACCGAGCCTTGGCTGCGGGCACTTCGACCTCAACTTGGCCCAAGCTCAGGCGTTGGATGGGCAAAAACTTGGGCAATTCCGCAACCAGAAACAGCTCAATGAGGGTGTTCATACGCTCCTCGGCTTCCCGAATGGACCCGTCTTCAGGTTCAACCCGTCCTTCATAAAGCCCGTCCGTGAGGCGTAGGTACTCCCCCACCGTCAAAGGCTGTACGGGAACTTGAACCATCGACGGATCCCTCTGCTTCAGTTTTTGGCTGTTGCCAACTTCGGCACGCCTTTGGAACTGGTCAGCACCTGATCGATGAGGCCGTAGGCTTTGGCTTCCTCTGGTGTCATGAAAAATAGCCGCTCCGTGTCCTTCTTGATGCGCTCCATAGGCTGGCCCGTGCTGCGGGACAGTTGCTCCAGCATCATGTTGCGCAAAGTCAGAATCTCGCGGGTGCGAATTTCGATGTCGCTGGCCTGTCCACGGGTGCCCCCATAGGGCTGGTGGAGCACGATCGTGGCATTGGGCAGACTGGCCCGAAATCCTTTGGCTCCTGCTGCCAATAACATGGCCGCCATCCCAATGGCATTGCCGATGCAGATAGTATGCACAGGCGGCTTGATGTAGTTCATGGTGTCCAGAATGGCAAAGGCCGCTGTGTCGTAGTTATAGGTGCCCGTCGAGTTGATGTACATCTTGATCGGCTTTTCCCGATCCTCGTACTGCAGATACAGCAGTTGCTCGATGATCAGCTTGGTGACGTTGGCATTCGACTCCTCTGCAAGGGGCAAGCCCAGGTAGACAATGCGCTCCTGCAGCAGCAGCGAAGCCAAATCTGGGGGTGGGGTACGAACCGGAGCGCCGCCATAGTAGTAGTAGGTCGATTGCACCATGCCAGAGATCTCCTACGCCTGGGTCTGTTCAACTGAAAAACACCAGAAAAACAACACTTGAGGACCACAAGGGATCCGCAGCATCCCAACGGATCCCTTGCAGTCTGAGGACCTCTCAAAGCCAGCTTTACTCCGCCCCTTGAGGCAAGAGAACCCGCTCCGGCTCCGTGACCAGCACCTTGGGCTTGCGCTCCTCATCCACATCGATGAGCACCTCCGATCCCTCCCGGACATGCCCAGTCAGGATCTCTTCCGCCAGGATGTCTTCCAGCAGGCGTTGGATGGCGCGGCGCAGCGGGCGCGCCCCGTAGCTGGGGTTATACCCCTCCTCCACCACCAAGTCTTTGAAGCGGTCGCTGACCGTAAGGCGGATTTTCTTCTCCGTCATGCGGTCAAACACTTCCTTGAGCAGGATGTCGGCAATCTGCTTCACCTCATCCTTGGTCAGTTGCCGGAAGACGATGATCTCGTCCACGCGGTTGAGGAACTCCGGACGGAAGTACTGCTTCAGCTCCTCATTCACCAGGTTGCGGATGCGGTTGTAGTTGGCATCCTCGTCGTTGGTGTTGAACTCGAAGCCGAGGCTGCCGCCGCCCTTCTCGATGACCTTCGAGCCGATGTTAGAGGTCATCACGATCAGGGTGTTCTTGAAGTCCACCGTGCGGCCCTTGGCATCGGTCAGGCGGCCATCCTCCAGGATTTGCAGCAATAGGTTAAACACATCCGGGTGCGCCTTCTCGATCTCATCGAAAAGCACCACCGTGTAGGGGCGACGGCGTACCGCCTCGGTGAGCTGACCCCCCTCGTTGTAGCCCACATAGCCCGGCGGGGATCCGATCAGCTTGCTGACCGTGTGCCGCTCCATGTATTCCGACATGTCGAGGCGGATCATGGCTGACTCGGAGCCGAAGAAGTAGGCTGCCAAAGCCTTGGTCAGCTCGGTTTTGCCCACCCCTGTTGGGCCGGAGAAGATGAAGCTGGCGATGGGGCGGTTGGGATTTTTCAGCCCCACCCGAGCGCGGCGGATGGCCCGGGAGATGGCCCGCACCGCTTCGTCTTGGCCGATGATGCGCTGGTGCAGGGTTTCTTCCATGTTCAGCAGCTTCACTGACTCGCTCTCGGTCAGCTTGGCCACCGGCACCCCCGTCCAGGCGCTGACCACTTGGGCCACGTCCTCTTCGGTTACCTCAGGCATTTCGCTGCGGCTGCTCTCCTCGGCTTTTTTGGCAGCGGCAATGGCGCGGATCTGCTGCTTGATCTCCATCTCCCGATCCCGCAGCTCACCAGCCTTGTCGAAGTTCTGGGCCCGCACCGCAGCGTCTTTCTCCTTGAGCACTCGCCGCAACTCTTGATCCAGCTCCCGGGCCGCCGGGGGCAGTTGAGAGTTGATCAGGCGCACCCGCGAAGCAGCCTCGTCGATCAAATCGATGGCCTTATCTGGCAGGAAGCGGTCGGAGATGTACTGGTCGGCCAGCTTGGCTGCCGCATCCAAGGCGGCATCGGAGATCTTCAGCTTGTGGTGCTGCTCGTAGCGCTCCCGCAGGCCAAACAGGATCTCGATGGTCTCGGAGACCGTCGGCTCGCCCACCATGATGGGCTGGAAGCGACGCTCCAGGGCGGCATCCCGTTCGATGTGCTTGCGGTACTCATCCAGGGTGGTGGCGCCGATGCACTGCAACTCGCCACGGGCCAAGGCAGGCTTGAGGATGTTGGCGGCATCAATCGCCCCTTCCGCAGCCCCGGCCCCGATCAGGGTATGCACCTCGTCGATGACCAGGATGATGTTGCCGGCATTGCGGATCTCATCCATGATTTTCTTGAGGCGCTCTTCAAACTCGCCGCGGTACTTGGTGCCGGCCACCAGCAAGCCAATATCCAGGCTGATCACCCGCTTGTCGGCCAAAATATCGGGCACATCCCCCTGCACGATGCGCTGGGCCAAACCCTCGGCGATGGCGGTTTTGCCTACCCCCGGCTCGCCAATGAGGACGGGGTTGTTCTTGGTGCGGCGGCCCAGGATCTGGATCACCCGCTCGATCTCCCGCGTCCGACCGACCACCGGATCCAGCTTGCCCTCCTGGGCCAGTTGGGTGAGGTTGGAGCCGAATTCGTCCAGGGTGGGCGTTTTGGTGCGGCTGGAGGATCCCCCCCCCGCCGTCACTTCGGCGGTCTCGCCCAACATGCGGATCACCTGGGTGCGCACCTTGGAGAGATCCACCCCCAGGTTTTCCAAAACGCGGGCTGCCACCCCTTCCCCTTCTCGGATTAGGCCCAGGAGCAGGTGCTCAGTGCCAATGTAGTTGTGGCCGAGCTGGCGGGCCTCTTCTAGGGAGAGTTCCAGCACTCGCTTGGCGCGGGGAGTGAAAGGGATCTCGACGGCCACAAAACCGGATCCCCGACCGATAATTTTCTCGACTTCAATGCGGGCGTCCTTCAAGTTCACTCCCATGGACTTGAGAACTTTGGCGGCGACCCCAGTGCCCTCGCCGATTAACCCCAACAAAATTTGCTCGGTGCCAACGAAATTGTGACCTAACCGTCTGGCTTCTTCTTGGGCCAGCATGATCACCTTGATGGCTTTTTCTGTAAAGCGTTCAAACATGATCCTCGGGCTCCCTACGCCTGCATCAAGGCGGACTTGATAGGGGTAATCCTAGCACAAGTTCAGGCGAAACCAAGGGACGGTAAATACCCCAGACGGAAGCTGTCTGGGGCCAAAACGCGCCTGGAGAGATTTGAACTCCCGACACCGTGGTCCGTAGCCACGTGCTCTAGTCCACTGAGCTACAGGCGCAAAAGGGGCGGGCCAACCACGGTTGACTGTCTGTCCATACTATCTGTCCATAGTTACTTAGATACTATCCAGTACTATCCAGAGACAGAGATGGACATCTATCAATGTGGCTTAGGCATTCTAGCACAAGAGCGTTTTTTGGAAAGTCCAACGGGGGTGTAGATATCCGCCAGCGTTAACATTGCCCTTGCCAAGGTCGCGGAACTTCTCCCCCCACTTCGAGGCCGGCTTGGGGGCTGGTGGCCTTGATCACCGGCGTCCAGACTTGGCCGTTGCGCTGCCAAAGCTGCAGGTGCAGATGTCCTGCCAGGGTATCCCGACAGTTGCGCTGCATCCCTTCTGGGCTAGGGGCGAATACAGTTTGGCCAGGCCGCCGCGTGTGCCCTTCCAGCCGAATACACCAGAGGGCGCTCTCTCCCCGGATTCGCCAAGATCCCCAGGGATCCACTTGCCAGGTCAGCCGAGCGGATCCGGGTCGCCATTCCAAAAAGGGCTGGGATCCCCACCCATGCAAGCTGATCAGGGCCACTTCTTCGGGGCGGGTGAGCACCTGCCGCTCAGCTCCGGCACAGGTGAGGCTAAGGCCGGGATGCTGGGGAAAGGCGTTGCACTGGATCCAAAACCAGCGGCGAGGAAAGCTTTGGCCCCAATTTTTTTCGGCGTAGGCGGGAGCCTGCTGAAATGCATAGCGCCTGCCTCTCCACTCCACCCAGCCGGTGGCCAAGCCATGGCTCATGAGGATCTGCCAGCCCGGCTCAAAGATGGGCAGATAAGACCAGGCTCCCATGGTGGCTCGGGGTGGGATCCCATAGGCAAAACGAGGTTGAATTCGGTAGAGCCAGCGAATAGGCTCAGAGACCAAGGGATCCGGCAAAATCCCCTGATTGAGGTGGGCGGTGTATTGGTAGCCGCTGGCGGTGCGCTGGAAGAAGGTGAGGGGATCCTGAAGGCCGCGACAGCCAGGGTCTGGGATCCCTGAGTGCCCCAAGGCCAGATGGGTTGAGCTGGCCCAAAAGCGGCGGGGATTGGGGAAGGTGCGCCAATGCAACTCCTCCTCCGGCCCCAACACCTGCGCCATGCCCCCGCGCTTGGGATCGATGGCGTACATGAAGGCAAAGCTGATGGGCGGATCCCCGGGCAAGGTGACGCGGCTGTACCAGCCCTCAAAAAACCGCTCTGTGCAGCCATCCCAGTGGTAGCCGGCATGGGGCAGGGATCCCCAATCTGTTGAGTTGTTTTGCCCAGAGCAAGCCGCCGTTGGAGGAAACGCCATTGAGACCTAAGCCATCGCAACAATGATAAACGGAAGTCTATGCTTACCAAAATAATAATTGTATTGTTTCTATATTTATTTGCCCTTAGGATATCAACCAAGCTGAGATTTAAGGATTTCTTGAGATTTCACGAAGGAAATCCGTGGGTCAGGCGACTTGAACCGGAAAGCTTCCATCTTGCCTTCACATATCCTTTCGATGAGGTGAGCATGACGTCACGTCGTAACTTTTTGCTGTCTGCGGGTGCGGCCACCGTGGGTGGACTCGTGAGTGGCAGCTTAGCACGGGCCAGCACAGGCTACTGGGTTGCCCAGGCCAGCGGCCCAGAAACCCCCAATCTCAGGTTAGGCTTTATACCGATTGTGGAGTCTGCCCCCCTGATCATCGCCAAGGAAAAGGGCTTTTTCGACAAGCACGGCATGACCGGTGTAGAGGTGTTGAAGCAGGCCAGTTGGCCGGCAGCCCGTGACAATGTGGTCATCGGCTCAGCGGGTGGGGGCATTGACGGCGGCCAGTGGCAGATGCCGATGCCTCACATGATCCACATTGGCGCCATCACCAACAATCAGCCGGTGCGCATGGCAGTTCTGTGTCAGTTGATCACCCAGGGGAACGGAATTGCCATTGCCGGAATGCACGTTGGCAAGGGCTTGGGGCTGGATATCTCGGGAGCCGCGGATTACATCAAAAACTTCAGCGCCAGCAACAGACGCAAATTCAAGGCCGCTCATACCTTCCCCAACGTCAATCAAGATTTTTGGATCCGCTACTGGCTTGCCGCCGGGGGAGTGGATCCGGATCAAGACATCGACCTGTTGGCGGTTCCCTCTGCCGAAACGGTGCAGGGAATGCGCAATGGCACCATGGATGCTTTTAGCACCGGGGATCCCTGGCCCTACCGGATTGTGGCCGATGGGATCGGGTTTATGGCGGCTCTAACCCAACAAATATGGCCCTTTCATCCCGAAGAGTATCTGGCCATTCGTGCCGACTGGGTGGAGCAAAACCCCAAAGCCACGCAAGCGGTTTTGATGGCGGTGATGGAAGCGCAGCAATGGTGTGATGATCCGGCCAACCGAGAAGAACTGACACGCATTCTCTCAGGGCGTGCCTACCTGAATGTGCCGGTTGAAGTTCTCACCCCTCCCTTTCAAGGCAACTACGAATTGGGAGACGGCAAGCCAGCTGTTCAAGATTTCAATGCCGGGCCCTTGTACTGGGAAGATGGCCGGGGCAGCGTCTCTTACCCCTACAAGAGCCATGACCTTTGGTTCCTGACGGAATCCTTGCGTTGGGGCTTCCACGCTCGCTTCCTTCCCGATCTGGATACTGCCCGTCGTCTGGTGGATGAAGTGAACCGTGAAGATCTCTGGCGTGAGGCCGCCCAGGCACTGGGGGTGAAGAACATCCCCAACAACACCTCGCGGGGAACAGAGCGTTTCTTTGACGGTGTGGTGTTTGACCCACAGGATCCGCAGGCTTACCTGAACAGCCTGAAAATCAAAAGGGTCTAGCTGAATAGCTTGATTGGGCCAAGTTCCTCACCTTCTTTCGCAGGAAGTCCATGGCTTACTGTTTCCTTGTTCGAATCTCTCGCGCGACAGGGATCCTGCCTACCTGTGGGATCCCACGAGGTCGAAAAAAGCGGTGCCGAGCTTTCTGCCCAAACGATGGAAAGTTGATGGATGCTATGAGCCTCGCACTTTTTGAATAACTTTAAATGCCATGTTGAGGATCGGCTATGTTGGCTCTACTTCACGTTCCGCGCGAACTCTTCAGGGATCCTCCTTTTGAGAGGCCGGCCCGGCCTCGCTGGGACAAGCTCATCCTTTCAATAGCCGTAGGAATCCTGAGTTTTCTGATTGTCGTGAGAGTTTTGTTGAGTTTGCAATCCCTGTGTTTGCCCATCCAACGAAAAGGCAAGGCCAATCCCAGTTCATGCTCTGTTTCCAACACGTTGTAGAACCCTGCGGCTGGAATGTTCTGAGAGCGCGACAACAGAGAACCTTGTAAAACCCTATCCTCCTCTAGGAGCTATGACGACGACACTTTCTTCTCCGGCAAAGTCTTCGGCAGCGAAGCTTGATTTGGCGAAGTACCGAGATCAGATTCTCCCCCCTGTGGTGGGCATTGTTGGATTTCTGCTCATCTGGCAGCTCTTGGCCAGTGCCAACCTAATTCGGCTGCCGGGGCCTTGGGATGTGTGGATGGACGAGCGCAGCCGATATCTGATCCTGCATCCTTTGTATCGCAACAGCGACCTCGACCAAGGGCTGCTGCGCCAAACCTTGGCCAGCCTACAAAGGGTGGCCATCGGCTATTGCAGTGCCGCCTTGGTGGGCATCACACTGGGCATTTTGGTAGGAAGCAGCGTGTGGATCAACCGAGCTTTGGATCCCATTTTCCAATTTTTGCGCATGGTAGCTCCCTTGGCTTGGGTGCCCATATCTTTGGCTGCTTTGCAACGCAATGAGCCGGCTGCCCTGTTCGTTATTTTTATTACCTCAATTTGGCCCATTCTCATCAACACGGCTGTGGGGGTGAGACAGATCCCGGAAGACTACATCAACGTCTCCAAAGTGCTCAAGCTCTCCAAAGTGGACTTCTTTTTTAAGGTGTTGCTGCCCTCAGCCCTGCCCTACATGTTCACAGGTCTGCGCATCGGCATCGGCCTGTCTTGGCTGGCCATTATTGCCGCAGAGATTGTGATGTCGGGTGTGCCGGGGATCGGCTTTTTCATCTGGGATGCCTACCAGCAGAACTACGTTACGGAGATCATCGTTGCCGTCATCTACATCGGAGCAGTGGGATTGCTTTTGGATCGCCTGATGTCTATTTTGCAAAACAAGATAGCCAACCAATGATGTGTTGGATGTGTTGTCAGTATGTGGTTGGTTTGAGGCTAGACGGGTGATAGGTTGGGAGGTTTTCTGTGTCTGTATTGGTCAGTGTGGAGCAGGTGGAAAAATCTTTTGCTCTGCCCGGAGGGCAGGAATACCTTGCTCTGAAAGGGATCGATCTGCAAATCCATCGAGGGGAGTTTGTCTCCTTAATCGGCCACTCCGGCTGTGGCAAATCCACCCTATTGAACATGGTGGCGGGGCTGTCTTTGCCTACGGGGGGGATCGTGGCTTTGGATGGGCATACCATCACCGCTCCCGGCCCCGATCGCATGGTGGTGTTTCAGCATTACTCGCTTTTGCCTTGGCTAACGGTTCGGCAAAACATTGCGCTAGCGGTGAATGCCGTTCTTAAAAACCATTCTCCGGCGGAGCGTCAGCAGATCGTGGAAGAGCACATTGATCTGGTGGGCTTGCGCCACGCAGCAGATAAGCTCCCAGCCCAATTGTCCGGGGGTATGAAGCAGCGGGTGGCCATTGCCCGTGCCCTGGCTTTGCGGCCCAAAGTGTTGTTGTTGGATGAGCCATTTGGCGCTTTGGATGCGCTCACGCGCGGGAACTTGCAAGAGCAGTTAATTCGCATCTGTGAAGAACATCAGATGACCACTCTCATGGTCACCCACGATGTGGACGAAGCGGTTCTTCTGTCAGATCGTGTGGTCATGCTCACCAATGGGCCGGGATCCCGAATTGGGAACATTTTAACCATTGACATTCCTCGGCCCCGCCGTCGGCTGGAGGTGGTCAACCATCCCAGCTACTACAGCTACCGCAGCGAGATCATCTACTTTTTGAACCAACAAAAACGCATCAAGCAATGGCGTGCTCGCCGCAGCACTGTGGTGGCCAGGCATGGCTTGGAAAAGATCAACTTGGAGATCGGCTTTGTGCCCCTTACTGCCTGCGCTCCGTTGGCTGTGGCCAAAGAAAAAGGGTTCTTTGCCAAACACGGCTTGGAAGAAGTGAATTTGGTGCGGGAAACCAGTTGGCGAGGGATCCAAGACGGCATTCAGGGAGGTTATCTGGATGCGGCCCAAATGCCCGCCGGTATGCCGGTGTGGATGTCTTTGGGTGGAGGGGATAACCCGCCTCAGCCGGTGGTTACTGCCCTCACCTTGACCCGCAACGGCAATGCCATCACCTTGCATAAGCGGTTCTACGAGCAAGGGATCCACACCCTCAGCCAGTTGAAGGCTTACATTCTGGATAGTCCCAGCCGTCGGCTTACCTTTGGGGTGGTGCATCCCAGCTCTATGCACAATTTGCTGTTGCGCTACTGGCTGGCAGCCGGTGGGATCCACCCGGATCACGATGTGGTACTGAAAACGCTGCCTCCGGCCCAGATGGTGGCCAACCTGACAGCCGGCAACATCGATGGGTACTGTGTGGGAGAGCCCTGGAATTTGCGGGCAGCCTTAGAGGGCAGTGGCTTTACGGTGGCTACAGATCTGGAGATTTGGCTGGGCCATCCCGGCAAAGTGTTGGGGGTGCGAGAAGATTGGGCCAGAGCCTACCCCAACACCCACATTGCCTTGGTGAAAGCGCTGTTGGAAGCCTGCCGCTACTGTGAAGACCCGGCCCATCACGACGAGATTCGCGAGCTGCTCAGCCGCCGCGCCTACCTGAGCACCGACCCATCCTACATTCATCTGGGGGATCCCCAGCGTCTGATCTGTGACTTGGACAGGCCGATGCGGGAATATGCCCACCACCGCTTCTTTCTGGGAGCCGGCAACCGTCCCAGCCGCACCGAGCATCTGTGGATGATGACCCAAATGGCCCGCTGGGGGGATCTGCCCTTCCCTCGCAACTGGGTGGAGATTGTAGAGCGGGTGTGTCAGGTGGGGGTGTTCAGCACGGCAGCCCGCGAGCTGGGACTGGATGTCTCCTACCAAAGGCAGCCCATTCAGTTGTTCGATGGGATCCCCTTTAATGGTGAGGATCCCCTGGCCTACCTCAACAGTTTGGCGATTAAGCACGATATTTATGTAGCCGAGGTTGCCTTAGATCGTCGTCCTGTGTTGCTCTAGATACCCACTTGGGCGCCCTTGCAAAAGCACATTCCCCGTTGTGAGAAAATCATGAATTGGAGCACCCTACGATGACTGCCCTCTTGACAACCTCTACCCCAGCGAACGTAGCCGCAGAACCCTACCTAAGCCTTGAGAATGTCAGCAAGACCTACTCAACTCCCAAGGGGGATTATCCCGTCTTGCGAGATATCAACCTCAGTGTGAACGAGGGAGAGTTTGTCTGCTTGGTTGGGCATTCCGGCTGTGGCAAAACCACCCTGCTGAATATGGTTTCCGGATTTGCCCAGCCCACCAGTGGCTCGGTGAAGCTGAAAGGGCAGCCGATTACAGCTCCTGGCCCGGAGCGCATGGTAGTGTTTCAAGGGTATGCCCTGTTGCCTTGGCTCACGGTTTATGAAAATGTTTATTTGGCCGTTCGGTCGGTATTTCCCCAAAAGAGCCAGTCGGAAAAGCATCGAATTGTGGAAGAACATTTGGATTTGGTGGGGCTGGGGGAAGCCGCTCAGAAATATCCCTCGCAAATTTCGGGAGGGATGAAACAGCGGGTAGCCATTGCTCGTGCGTTGGCCATCCGTCCAGAAGTGCTGATTTTGGATGAACCCTTCGGGGCCTTGGATGCCATTACCAAAGAGGAGCTGCAAGAGGAGCTGTTGCGCATTTGGGATGAACATCGCTGCACGGTTTTGATGATTACCCACGACATTGATGAGGCGCTGTTTTTGGCCGACCGCCTGGTGCTGATGACCAATGGCCCTGCAGCCACCATCGGGCAGATTGTGACCATCCCCTTCCCGCGCCCTCGGGATCGCGAGCGGATTCTTGAAGATCCGCAGTACTACCGCCTGCGCAACTTGGTTCTCAGCTATCTCTACGGCCATGAAGCCAACCCAGAGGCGGCTTGCCGGTAAATCCAACCTGGAGCAGTTGACGGAGCGAGAGGGCGACAAGGCAACCCAAAACCCAAAAACCACACACCTTGGCCATCAGGTGCAGCCCCTGGTCAGGCGATCCGCAAACCTCTCTTGGAACTCGCACACAACGCCGTGCAACCGCTCGTCCAAAACGGCCAGCGTCCGGGATGCGATATATGCTGACCCGCCCCTCCAATTCTGAACCTGCAGCTCTAGTGAATGAGGCGGCGCACCGCCCGCAGCAGCTCCGCGGGGGGAGGAGAGTTGGGATCCCAGCGAATTTCCAACTCAGGTGAGTCTTTGAGCACTTGAGGAGGGCCGGGCGAGGTGTGCAGGATGGCCACACAGCGCAAATTGCCCCGGTCTCGACAAAACTCGTGCCAGAGAGGGATAGCCTCGGGATCCCGGCTGACCACCAGGTAGTGGGAGCAGGCTTCCAGGATCGGCTGCTTTTGCGGATCCACCTTGCCGCCCACATCCACAATCACCAAACTCTTTTGCCGGCGCAAAGCCAGAATGGCCTGGGCATGGAAGCTGAAAAATTCGGGGGTAAAAGAGCCCCGGTACTGGTGCTTGAGGATCTTCGCCTCTTCTGGTGGCAAGTCTAAAGTCCAATTGCCTTCCCCATCCCAATGGGCCCGTTGCAGATAAATATCGGGATGCTCCGGCAGCAGAGCTTCGAAGAGGGCGCGGGCAAGACGGCTTTTGCCACTGTCGGGGGGGCCCACCACCATCACCGCCGCTGCCAATTCTGTTCGCGTCAGCGGGCCGTAGGCCTTGCCCGGCCTTCCCTGCACCCAGGGGATGACCTGGCCCACCCGCACTTCGGGGGTATGGCTGGAGACCACCACCGCGCCCAAGCGTGGGTCATAACAGGCCACCCAACGGGTGAAGTGGCACTCATGCACCAGCCAGCCATACAGCCAAATGGGGGCCCGCCCCGTCAGAACCACCCCCAGCTGGGCATTGATCCCGGCAGGCAGCTGAAGCTGAGCCAAATCCTCTGGAAAAACCAAGCGATCCGGTCGGGTCAGCTCAATTTCGATGACCTGAAAAGACAGTTCCGAAGAATGGGATCTTCGAGGGTCCAAGGACTCCGTCCCGCTGGCGCGAAAGGACTCCGTCCCGCTGGCGCGAGCGGCCAGACAGCCGGAAAGCAAATGCAGTGCCACAGCAGCCATGGGCAGATTTGACGAGACAGGTTGACTTCAGTATGGAAGAGATTGGAAGTGGAAGGTTCCAACTCATGTCAGAGTGGTCAGGCTCTCACTTGCGCCTTGCTCCAAGAAAACCCCTGGCCTGGAGTGCCATCAACTGGTTGACCTAAGAACCGAGGGAACTGTCGGATGAGCGGATTTGAGCTGCCTTTGACGGTGGAAGTGTTGCGTTGGTTAGCGGGCGGTCAGTTGGCGGAGCGCCTGGAGCGGGCCGTGCGCCTGTGGGTACTGCTCCACTGCCTCTATGGCGAAAACCGCTGGCCAGACCTGCCGGAAACCTTTGGCTACACCCACATCCGGGATCGCTTGCTCTCGCCGTGGCATCCCAAGCAGGATCTGGCAAAAGGGATCCCTTCACCCTGTCCTGATGTTGACTGCATTTGCTGGAAACCCTTGAGTTTTTGGCTGAAGGATGCCAACCTATTGGCCGCCTTAAAAGCAGAAGTTCCGGATCTGGAAGCGCTGCTATCTGCTCAACCCTTTCACAAGACCCATCGCACACTGCGCAAAGAGCTGGATTACCTGGCTGCCCGGGGTTGGCTGCAACAAATTCAGGCCAACTCTAGGCGGAGAGATAATTTTCGCTGCCGTGCGCCGGGGGATCGTCCCCAACTGCCCGTATCTTCATCGGCTTTGACCTTATCGGGCCATCAACTGGAACAGATCTATCACATCCTCAGCGATGTGGCCTTTGTACATCCAGATGTGCAGGTTTTGCTGGATGAAATCTGGGCCAACCAAAGGACTCCGTCCCGCTGGCGCGATCAGCACTCGCAGCGGCGGCTGTTTGTGTGGTTTGAGTACATCCTCTCAGACGAACAGCAAGAACGGGTGGATGAATATCAAAGCCAGCTAGAAGCCCTTTGGGCCAACCCAGAAGCAGGGGTGATCGGTTTTGACTACGCCACCCGCCAACATGGGATCCGACACGTTCTCACTTACCCAGTCTGTTTGTTCTATGCCCGCCGCGCCAAGTATTTGGCAGCCTTTGGCCAGCTTCCCACCCCCGAAGGATCCCTGGGCTGGCACAATTTTCGGCTGGATCGGATCCAGTCTAAGCGCCTGGCGGTGATTCCCTGGGACGCTCCTTCCATTCCGCCAGAGCTGGCAACCCGCAAACGGCAAAAGAAGCTGCCCAGCCCAGAGGAAGTCCAAGCAGCATGGGAAGAAGCCTGGGGATCCGATTTTTACTTGCCCAAGGCTTTGTTGATCCTTCGATTTTCCCCGGAGTTTGCCCGTCGCTACGTGGAGAGCACAGTGCGACATCCCACCTTCCAGCCCATTGCCTACGAGCGGATCCCGGCTTTGGTGCAACGGGCAGTGGCGGATGCGCGGGAGCGCGAACAGATTTTGAACATTGTCCGGCAAAGACCAGCCAGCGACCGGTACTTCCGCGCCTGGGTACGGGTGGGAGATACCAATTTCACCATGCGCCTGCGGGATTGGCGGCCCAACGGCGAGGTGATCGCTCCCCCGGCCTACCGGGAACAGATGGCTCGAGAAGCTCAGGCAGAGCTGCAGTTTTATCGCCCCGACCTGAAGCTTTCTTGACCTTCCTGCCCATGACCACCCTCTACCTAACCGAGCCGGGGACTGTGGTTCACTGCCAAAACCAAACCCTGCTCATTCGCCGCCGTGGTCAAGAGCAGCTTTGCCGCCTTGCGGAGGTGGAGCTGGTGGTGGTGTTGCCCGGGATCCAATTGACCAGCGCAGCTTTGGCCCAACTGCTGGATCGAGGCATCGAAACCATTTTTTTGCGTGCGGATGGCGGTTTTCGCGGTCGCCTGCAGGGATCCTTCTCCACCAACTCTGAGATCCGTCTGGCCCAGTATCAGCGGGCCTACTCCCCCTGGGGGCTGAGGTGGGCCAAGGTGATTGTGCGCGGCAAGATTCGCAACCAACGGGCAATTCTACAACTGCACAACCGGGCTACCCGCGGCCAAATTGCCCCCATACAGGAGGGTACTGATGTTATCGCCGCCTACCTGCAACAGTTGGATCGCTCCACCGGGCCGAAATTGTAAAGTTTTGTGCGCGATCTGTCGGGGCGAGCCATCACCAGCCTGACTCTGCCGGCACAAGATTTTAAGGGAAACTTTAGATCTTTTGCCCCGATTGGCCCAAAAACGTGACATAATGGCCGTAGCAAGCTCAATTTCCCCGCTTGCGCTTGGCCGCGAGGACAATGTTAATATCTGTGTCGAGGAATCTCCGTACTCCCTCGCGAACGCACCTTGAAAACCTCATGAATTCAGGCTTTTCCGAGGGTAGGGTTGATCCCTACCTTTTCCCCGCAAGGGGACGGAAACACCTCATCTGCTACAGCTCTGTAAGTACCAAAGTTAGCACGGTTGATCCCTACCTTTTCCCTGCAAGGGGACGGAAACATTGTGCAGTACGGGTACTGCACCGGAGGAATAGGTCCGTGTTGATCCCTACCTTTTCCCCGCAAGGGGACGGAAACGTTTAAAAGAGAAAGTTACTTACTCGTTACTCCCGCTGAGCCGTTGATCCCTACCTTTTCCCCGCAAGGGGACGGAAACCCAAAGCGGCGGGCGACCCCCTCTAACACACTTTGCGTTGATCCCTACCTTTTCCCCGCAAGGGGACGGAAACCATAGTAGTGAGGAATATCGCAGTCAATTCGCTCGTATTGTTGATCCCTACCTTTTCCCCGCAAGGGGACGGAAACCCGTCGAGTTGAGGAAGCCATGTGGGCTTGAGGCGAAACTCACGTTGATCCCTACCTTTTCCCCGCAAGGGGACGGAAACCCCAGAATTTCTTCTGGGACCTCCCGCTCAGAATCTACGTTGATCCCTACCTTTTCCCCGCAAGGGGACGGAAACTAGAGAGAAGCGAGTAATGAGCAAAGAGAAGTGAGGTTGATCTCTACCTTCTCCCTGCAAGAGCATGCCTCTAACCCCCAAAACCCTGAACTTTGCTGAATTTACTGAGCTTTAGGCGGTTTGGCAAAAGTCATTG
>NZ_JANSIF010000057.1:0-23322 GCF_047461935.1 Synechococcus sp. R55.4
CTCGATTTCCCGCAGACGGGCGGCGTTCTCCTCGGCAGACTGGGCGCGGCTTTCTTGGATGGACTGACGCAGCTCCTGGATGGATTGGCAGAGCTCCCGGATTTCTCGGCTGTTGGCAGCAGTCTGTTCAGCCGTCCAAGCCAGCAGTTGTTCCACCCGGTCTAAGCGGTCTTGGCTCTGACTATTCACTCCGATGCCTCGCCTTGTGATGCAATCGATAAACTCCATCCGATTATAAGTGGAGTTAAGCTCAGCCAAATAGGATAGGTGGAATGGTTATTCCCAGAGCCGCCGGATCGGAGACCGATGCAGCAACTGGTGGGCTTCGGACAGCAACTCCGGGATCCGCAGATGCTCTGGGCAGCGGGGCAAGCAGTCACCGCATTCGGTACAGCGGTCGGCAGGTGACCCCGGAAACCAATGCCCAGCTTGGCCGAACATGTTGTAGCGGTACTGGGCAAACTCCGTCATCTCGTGGGCAATGGCCAAGTTGCGCAACCGCAGCACTTCGGGAATGTGGATCCCTTCTGGGCAGGGCAGGCAGGCGTAGCACTGGGCGCAGCGGCTGGATCCCAAGCGTTCCTGCTCGGTTTGGCGCAACCGTTCTTGCACCTGAGGGCCATTTACCCACCACCGGTCGGGATCCCGTAAGGCCGACAAGGCCACCTGCAACTCCTCAGGATGGGTGATGCCTAGGCTGAGGGTGTGAACACGGGGATCCGCCAGCAAAAAACGATAGGCAAATTCCAAGGGGCTGAAAGGGGCACAGCACTCCTGCAGGTGTTGGGGCGGGCGATAGAGCATTCCCCCCTTATCGGCGGGAGAAATAATGAACACGCCCATATCCTGCTGGGCAGCTGCTTTTAGGGCCGGTGCATTGCGCTGTTGGAAAAAGTGATAGTGCAAATTAACAAAGTCAAAGCATCCTGTCTGGATGGCCTGCAAAATTAACTCCAGGGATCCATGGGTGGAAAAACCAATGTAGCGCACCCAGCCTTCTTGCTGCATCTGCTTGAGAATCGGCAACCCTTTCTGCAGCACCCACTCCAGATGTTCCGGCAAGTTGATGCCATGAAAGGCAAATTGATCCAGGTAATCCACCCGCAGACGGCGCAGGGATCCCTGAAGCCGCTCTCGCAACCCATCTGTGGGAGTGAGTTTGCTGGTCAGAATCAACTGATGGCGTGAAAAGGGCAGGGTTTGCAAAATCTCGCCCAAGAGCACCTCGGCATGGCCATAAGCCTGAGCCGTTTCGATGTGGTTGATCCCTGCGGCTAGGGCTGCCTCAACGGTTGCCTGAGCCTGAGCCCTGGGCACATTGACCAAGCGCATGCTGCCCAGAGAAAAAACCGAGACAAGCTGTTGGGTGCGCCCAAAGCGACGGTAGAGCATTGCGGCTGAGGTGATGCCAGCAACTCCCATCAAATCACCCCCCAGAGGCGGGAGACAGCTTCAGATGGCCGGGCACAGGCATGGTTTCCCTCAGGAGGGGTTTTTGCCCAGCAGTTCTGCCGCCAGCAGGATCGCCTGCTTGAGGCTCTCGCATCGGGCCACCCCTTGGCCGGCAATGTCGAAGGCGGTGCCATGATCGGGAGAGGTGCGAACAAAAGGCAACCCAATTGTCAGGTTGACTGCCCGGTCAAAAGCCAGCATCTTCACCGGGATCAAACCTTGATCATGATAGAGAGCCAAGTAGGCATCTGCCACAGTTGGGGATCCCTGGCCATGCCAGGCTTGCGCGGGAGCCAGCCACATGGTGTCGGGGGGAAGCGGCCCCCAAATTTGGGCGTGGGCATAGGTGCGCAGCAGCTCGGTCAGCCATTCTTTTTCCTCAGATCCCAGTTGCCCCTGTTCGCCGGCGTGGGGATTCAGGCCGGCCACTGCAATCCTAGGATCCGGGATCCCAAAGGTGTGGCGCAGGGATCCCACCAGCACATTCAGCTTTGTCCGCACCCGCTCTGGGGTCAGCACGGTGGGCACCTGGCCGAGGGGAATATGGGTGGTGGCCAGCAAAACCCGCATCTGCCAGCCACTGTGGGGGGAACGGGCGACAAACAGCATCCCGTAGCGTTCAGACCCACTCAGTTGGGCCAAAACTTCCGTTTGGCCAGGGAACCGGTAGCCAGCTTGATGCCAGAGATATTTGGCGATGGGTGCTGTCACGATCCCCTGAAACTCCCCCTGCAACGTCCGTTCGACCGCCGTTCTCAGGTAAGCAAAACTAACCGCACCACTGTCGGCATCCCCTTGACCAATACAGCCAGGCTGTAACCGAAAGCCTGTGTCGCATTCCAGCATCGGGATCCCTGCCGGATGGGCCAACGGAGCCGGCGACCGATCTCTCAGCAGGCGATAGGTGGCTTCTAGAACCTGCCGATCCCCTACAACCGTGATGTGGGCGCAAGACTGCACCTCAGGATCCGCCAGCGCCTTGAGCACAATTTCCGGCCCAATTCCCGCGGGATCCCCCAAGGTCAGCGCCAGTTTGGGCCGTGGAATGCTCATGGTGTCTTTTCTTGAGAAGACGGACGATCCCCATGTTCCAGGGGAAAGAGAGTGCTGAGGAAAGCTGTGGGGAAGGTCGCCATCCCTTTGAGCAAGAATTCTGAGCTCAGCCTATCAAGTCAGCTGCAAGGGGATCCATGCCGGCAAAATGGTTTAATGAGGGTTTAGCGATATTGAACCTCTATGGCCGAGACATTCCTTTACAACGCCTTGCGTGCTGCCCTCGACGAAGAAATGGCCCGGGATCCCAACGTATTTGTTTTGGGAGAAGATGTCGGCCATTACGGCGGCTCCTACAAAGTCACCAAAGACCTGTATCGCAAGTACGGGGAGATGCGCCTGCTGGATACCCCCATTTGCGAGAACAGCTTCACCGGCCTGGCCATCGGGGCAGCCATGACCGGCTTGCGCCCGGTGGTGGAAGGGATGAACATGGGCTTTCTGCTCCTGGCCTTCAACCAAATTGCCAACAATGCCGGTATGCTTCGCTACACTTCTGGGGGCAACTTCAAGATCCCGATGGTCATCCGCGGGCCGGGCGGGGTGGGTCGTCAGTTGGGGGCAGAGCACTCGCAGCGGCTAGAGGCTTACTTTCAAGCGGTGCCTGGGCTCAAGATCGTAGCCTGTTCAACGCCTTACAATGCCAAGGGCTTGCTCAAGTCCGCCATCCGCGATGACAACCCAGTTCTCTTTTTCGAGCATGTCCTTTTGTACAACTTGAAAGAAGATCTGCCAGAAGAGGAATACCTTTTGCCTCTGAACAAAGCCGAAATCGTCCGATCCGGCTCCGATGTTACCCTGCTCACCTACTCCCGCATGCGCTACCACGTGCTCAAGGCCGTGGACACTTTGGTGCAGCAGGAGATCGACCCTGAGGTGATCGATTTAATCTCGCTGAAACCTTTAGATATGGGAACCATTGCCGCTTCGGTGCGCAAAACCCATCGGGTGATCATTGTTGAGGAAGACATGAAATCGGGTGGCATTGGGGCGGAACTGACAGCTCGCATCATGGAAGAACTGTTCGATGAGCTGGATGCGCCGGTGATGCGTTTGGCTTCGCAGGACATTCCCACCCCCTACAACGGCACGCTGGAGGCGGCCACCATCGTGCAACCTGCAGATATTGTGGCGGCGGTGGAGCGGCTCCTCTACGCGGATTAGAACCCCTACAAAACAACAGTAAACTACCCGCACTCATGCTGACGCAGAGTGCTCCGCGCCGCTAAAGCGAAAGAGTGCAGGCTTTCGGTAGCCCTGTAGTTGGCAAGCCAACCACGTTCGCGAAGCGAGCCGTAGGCTTGACCTCTAGGCTGGTTTACAGCAGCCCCCAAAAGCGCAATCACATTCGCACCATTGAAATCCGCATCCCCTTCCCATCCACAGTGCCCACACTTAAACTTCTTCCCACTGCGGTAGGACTGTTCAGGGTCGGGATGAATATGCAAGCACCGGTGGCAGGTCTGCGACGTGTAGGCAGGCGGAACAAGAATCAGAGAAACCCCTGCAACCCTCGCCTTGTATTCCAGAAATTGACGTAGTTGGTAGAACGCCCAACTGTTGGCCCTGCGCCTTTCGGTTTTGCTGCGTGGCTGTTGATTGACCCTTTCCCGGATCCCTGTCAGGTCTTCCAGGGCAATAGCGCTGTTTGTGGTCTTTGCCCTAGAGACAATAGCTTTGGAGATGCGATGATTGACCCACGCCTGAAAGCGCCTCTCCTTGCCAGACAGCCGTTGCAACAGTTCTCTGCATCTGCGCCGCGAACTGCGGGTGCCCTTACTGGCTTTTTGCTGGAGTACCGCTCTCAGCTTGGAATAACGGTCTCGGACTCTGCTCAACTGCTGTCCATTCCAGTTATCTCCTTCCGATGTATGGGCAATATCTGTCCTTCCCAAATCCACACCCAGTACCCTGTCCGTGCGTTGGCGTGGAAACGGTTCCGTTTCCACACAGATTTGGATTTGAATGTAGTAGGAACCTTTGCGCTTGACCAGAGTGGCCGATTTGGGATTGGAGCCCGCCAGCTTTTCTCTCTGGTAATGACCAATCGCCAGCTCAAAGCATTCTCGACCCTCCACCGTGGTCAGCGACACCGTCCAGTCTTTCTCGCGAAATGAAAAGATACGAGCGTCATAGGTCGCAAAGCCCCCCTTGAACGCTTTGACCGGGCGGTTTTTCTGTCGGGCGACCTTACGGGCACCTGCCAGCCGTCTGCAGACCTGCTGAGCCAAGTTACTGGACAAGCCGAACCGGGCACGGATTTGGTGGTAGCCCAGAGATTGAAGTTTAACGGCGTTGGCGACTTTCTCGGGTGTGTTTTGGTTGACCCAGTTCAAGGCTTGGCCGAAGGCATCCAAGGTCGCGTCCAACTTTGCGGCTTGCGACTGGGACACCTTGAGCTTGCAGGAAAGGGTCAGGACTTGGGTCATGGTTGTATCGTAACTCCGCATTCCTCCCGACCCTCGTCCTACGGACAGAGGGCGGGGCTCCTGCGCTAGTAAGCTGAAATACGGCTATCCCCTCTGCCGCATAATGAAAGCCGGGAGTTCTCTGCGTCGGATCTATGCCCAACAGCTTGCCCGGTTCCATTGATCTCAGCCAGAAGCGCATTTTGCTCACAGGGGGCAGCGGCTTTTTGGGCAAACATGTGCTGCAACAGTTGCAGGTGCTGGGGGTAAAGCCGGAGCAGGTGCGCATCCCGCGCTCCCGCACCCAGGATCTGCGCCGTTGGGAAGTCTGCCAAGAGGTGGTGCAAGGGCAAGATATCGTCATCCATTTGGCCGCCCACGTGGGTGGCATCGGCCTCAACCAAGCCAAGCCGGCAGAACTCTTCTACGACAACCTCATCATGGGATCCCAGCTCATCCACGCCGCCTATCTGGCCGGGGTGGAGAAGTTTGTCTGCGTGGGCACCATCTGCGCCTACCCCAAGTTTACCCCCGTCCCCTTCAAGGAAGAGGATCTCTGGAACGGCTACCCGGAAGAGACCAACGCCCCCTACGGCATCGCCAAGAAAGCCCTGCTGGTGCAACTGCAAGCCTACCGACAGCAGTACGGCTTCAACGGCATCTACCTCCTGCCGGTGAACCTCTATGGCCCGATGGACAACTTCGACCCCGAAAGCTCCCACGTCATCCCAGCCTTGATCCGCAAGGTGCATGAAGCACAGCAACGGGGCCAAAACTATGTCGAAGTGTGGGGGGATGGCAGCCCCACCCGCGAGTTTTTCTACGCTGAAGATGCGGCCCGCGGCATTGTCATGGCCACCCAGCTTTACGACGGGGCGGATCCCTTGAACCTGGGCACCGGTGAAGAGATCTCCATCCGGGATCTGATTGCCCTCATCTGCGAGCTGATGGAGTTCCGGGGAGAGATCCGCTGGCAAACGGACAAGCCCAACGGCCAACCCCGCCGCTGTCTGGATGTCTCCAAAGCCCGAGAGAGGATGGGTTTTGTGGCCAAAGTCGGCTTGCGGGAAGGGCTGCAGCGCACCATCGACTGGTACCGCCGCCACGCCTGCTCTGGGCAAAGCTAGGCAACCCCTTGGCTCTCCAGCCGGCCATCCTCCATGTGCAGCACCCGATCCGCGATGTCCAGGATGCGGTTGTCGTGGGTCACCATGAGGATGGTGCAGCCCTGCTCCCGCGCCAACTTCTCCATCAGGGTCACCACCTCGCGACCCGACTTGCTATCTAGGGCTGCCGTGGGCTCGTCTGCCAGCACCAGCTTGGGATGGCTGACCAAGGCCCGCGCGATGGCCACCCGCTGTTTCTGTCCTCCCGAAAGCTGCTCAGGGTAAGAGTGGACGCGATCCCCTAGGCCCACTGCCGCCAGCATTTCCTCTGCCCGCTGCTGCACCTGTTGAGGAGCAAGGCCGTTGTGCAGCTCCAGAGCCATGCGCACGTTTTGAGCTGCCGTCAGCGAGCGCAGCAGGTTATGGGCTTGGAAAATGTACCCGACCTGGCGGCGGATTTGGATAAGAGTGCTCGGCTGAGCTCCCCGCAGCTCCTGTCCCAACACCCGCAAGCTGCCCTCCTGCACCGAGCGCAAGGCCCCCAGCAGCGTCAGCAGGGTGGTTTTGCCGGAGCCGGAAGGGCCAGTCAGCAGCACGATCTCCCCTGGCTGCAGGGCAAAGCTAATGTCGAAGAGAATCTGCTTGCGCAGGGATCCCTCGCCGAAATAGTGGTTTACACCTTCGGCTTTCACCACTGGCTCAACGGCATTCTGGGCAGAAGCAAGGGCAGCTTGATCGAGAAGAGGAGTCAGCATAGGAAACTCAAAATCTCAAAACTTTGCGTTGACAACTCATTGACCACTTAGGCCGTCATTTGGAGCGTTGAGATGAGACCATTTAGAAACCTTTGGCCGGAGAGCGTTGATGAGGATCCCAGAAGTTTTTAGACAGCCTAGCTCAAACCCTTCACCATCCATCCGATCCCCTTTGGCAGACTATTGACTTACCAACGCCCCGGCGCCCTGCCCACAGCCAAAACTCTAGAAAATGTCGGCAGGATCCGCTGCCCGCAGCCGTCGCACGGCAATCGCTCCTGAGATGAAGCACATGCTCACCGCTAGCCCCAGCACCAGCATCGCCCGGTTGAAGGTCATGGCAATAGGCAGCAACGTGGCATTGGCCGTCAAATCGTAGAGCAGAACCGACAGGGCAAAGGCGGGAATATACCCCAAGCCGGCCAGCAGGATCGCCTCTTGAAATACCACCCCCAGCAGGTAGGTATCGGTGTAGCCCATGGCCTTGAGGGTGGCATATTCTGCCAGGTGATCCGACACATCGGTGTAGAGAATTTGATAGACAATCACAATGCCGACAATAAAGCCCATGCCCACCCCCAGGCCGAAAATAAAGCCGATGGCTGTGCCCTCTTCCCAGTAGGTTTGCTCCATATCGATAAACTCCGCCCGTGAGAGCACCCGCACATCTTCCGGCAGCAAAGCCCGCATCTGCCGCACCAAGGGATCCGGATCCACCCCCGGCTGAAGCTGCACCACGCCGATATCCACCAGGCCACGCCCCCGCTGCGGAAAAATGCGCAGGAAATTGAGGTCGCCGGTGAGGATGGTGCCGTCGGCTCCGAAGGTGGCCCCCATCTCGAACAGGCCCCCCACCTGGACGCGGCGGTTTCCCACCTCAGTAACCACCTCTCGCCCGGACTCAAACCACTCTGGGATGGGGCCAAACTCGCTGCGGGAGCGGCGGTCAAAAAGCACCACGTCCGCCTTTTTGATCTCTTCCAGCTTGTCCGGCGTCAGTTCCGGCAAGTCCAACAGGTCAGCCGAGGGATCCACTCCTACCACAAAAATGCTGCGGGTACGGCGGGTCTCCGGGTTTTTCCAGAGGGCAAAGCCCACATAGACAGGCGAGATGGCCCGCACCCCCTCAAAGCCCAGAGCCTGATACAGCCGCCGCTGCGAGAAGGTGTTCATGGCAATCAGGGCGTTGGACTGAGGGCTGACCAGGAAGATCTCTCCCTTCAGGGCCACGTGGAAGCGGATGGCACTTTCCAGAAGGCTGTCTTGGAAGCCCAACTGCATGAACATCAAGATGCAAGCAAAGGCAATGCCCGCCAGGGCCACCAGCAGGCGGATCTTCTCCCGCGTCAACTGCAGCCAGGCCAACGGGATCCGATGGGCGATAAAAGCCACACTGAACAGGCTGTACATGGGCTGAGCCTACCCCTCGACATCGATGGCCACATTCACCTGCAGGTTGGTCAGGCCAGCCACGCGGGCGCTGCTCTCCGGATCCAGGCGGATATACACCTCTACCACACGGGCATCCACATCGGCAGCTGGGTCGGTGTTGAGCACATCTTTCTTGCCAATCTGCAGGCCCACCCGCTCCACTCGGCCCTGCAGGGTTTCTGGCAGAGCGCGGTTGCTAATGGTGGCCTGCTGGCCTGGCCGAACCCGCAAGATGTCTGTTTCGTAGACCTCGGCCACCACCATCATTTGGTCAGTGTTGCCCAGCTCGAGAATGCCCTCGCCGGCGGGGATGACCTCTCCAGGGCGGGTGTGGATCTTGAGCACCTGTCCAGCACGGGGAGCGCGGATGAGGGTGCGCTCTAGGCGAGCTTCTGCCAGTTCCAGATTGCGGGCCAGGGATCCCAGTTGGACTTGGGCTTGGGCCAGACTCAGTCCCGCCTCGGCAGCTTGGACTTGGGCTTGGGCATTGAGCAGATCCCGCTCACGGGCCAGGCGCAGTTGGCTCAGGGTGGCTTCGGCAGCCCGCAAGTCCTCCTGTCGTTGCCGCACCAGCAGCCGGCGTTGATCCAGCTCTTGTTGCGAGATTGCTCCTTCCTGCCAGAGCTCCTGAAAGCGGGCCAGATTGGCCTCGGCATCGGCCAGTTCTGCCCGGATACGTTCCACCACCGCTTCCTGGGAGCGGATTTGCATCTGTTGCGGCTCGTCCAGACGGCTGAGGCGGGTGCGTGCCTCTTGGATTTGGGCCTGACTGAAACGGGTCTCGGCCTGCAACCGGGCGCGGGCCTCTTGAAGTTGGGCGGCAGCGTACTCTCGCTCCGCCAACCGCTCGGCGTAGCTTTCCAAGCGGGCCAGCACTTGGCCTGCCACCACGCGATCCCCCTCGGCCACCAGCAGCTCTCCCAGCCGTTCTCCGGGGGAACCGGCAATGCGCAGCACTTCCCCCTCCGGCTCCAGGCGACCCAAAGCACCAACTTGCGGAGGCAGCCGCATTTCCACCGTTGCCTCTGCACTTCCCGATACCGACTGTGTGGCTCCCTGTTGGCTCAATCCCAGCCATGCCAGACCGGCACAACCAAGCAGCCCGACTCCTGCCAGCGACCAAAGCGCTCGTGGGTTCATGGCCTTTTACCCGCTGTGGCTTTGCAGACGACAAACGCCGCCTCTTTTTCTTAAATAAGTGTAAAGTTTTTAGGATGAAAATGTCCAGCCGTATTCTATGTTGCTTGTCTTCACCGTATTTTCACTCCCTTTGGGTTCCCCAAGGTGCCGGAAGATCATTGGCAGCCGGTGAGGCGCAGCCTACCTAGCTCTGGGGATTCCTGATATGATGTGGCCTGTTCGAACCTGTTTGTAGTCAGCAGAACGCAGTCCTTTTTTTGGAGTGTGGCGGTTTTAGGAGTGGGGTGGAGTTGCGATGGTGGAGACACTTGGAGGAAGGGATCCCATCCCGCCGTTGCCGGTTCCGTCTCAGCCTCTGCCCCTGCATTTGGATCCCCTAGATCCCTTGCTTTCCACCTATCACTTTGTGGGCATTGGTGGAGTGGGGATGTCGGCCCTGGCCTATATTCTGGCTAAGCAAGGGTTTCGCGTTTCCGGATCCGACATTGTCGCCAATGGCCGTACCCGCCGCCTGGAAGCTTTGGGGGTGCGCTTCTTTCAGGGCCACAGCTCGGAGGGATTGGTCGGGGATCCCCAGGTGGTCTATTCCAGCGCCATTCGCCCCACCAATCCAGAATTGGCTGCTGCCCTGGGCAAGGGATTGACGGTTTGGCACCGGGCAGACTTGTTGGCGGCTCTGTTTAACCGTCGCTCCGGCATTGGGGTGGCCGGCACTCACGGCAAAACCACCACCAGCAGCATGATCGGCTATGTGTTGCTCTCGGCGGGCTGGGATCCCACCTTGATTATCGGCGGGGAAGTGGATGCCTGGGATGGCAATGCCCGTCTGGGTAAGGGGGAGTATTGGGTGGCCGAGGTGGATGAGTCGGATGGATCCCTGGTGCGGCTCTATCCCAAGATTGGGGTGATCACCAACATTGAGCTGGATCACCCCGATCACTACGCCGATTTGGGGCAGGTGATCCGGGCTTTTCAACAGTATGGGCAGCAAAGCCAAACCCTGGTGGCCTGTCTGGACTGTCCCAACGTGGCGGCTCACCTGAGGGTGGATGTGGGCTACAGCCTGACCGGTCATCCCCAAGCCCAGTACCAAGCTCGCCAAATCCTCTACACTGCCAGTTTCACCTGCGCCGAGATTTGGGAAAGGGGATCCCTCCTCGGACAGCTTCGCCTACAGGTGTTGGGATCCCACAACCTCAGCAATGCCCTGGCGGCGGTTGCCGTGGGGCGGCAGTTGGGCTTGGAGTTTGCGGTGATTGCCTCAGCTTTGGCGCAATTTCGGGGGGCGCATCGCCGCTTTGAGCACAAGGGGGAAGTGGGTGGAGTCACCTTTATCGACGACTATGCCCACCATCCCAGCGAGATTCGGGCCACTCTGCAGGCAGCCCGTCTGCAACAGCGGCGGGTGGTGGCCGTGTTTCAGCCTCATCGCCACAGCCGTTTGGCTGCCTTGTTCCAGGATTTTGCCCGCTGCTTTGGGAATGCGGACGTGGTGGTGATCGTGCCTACGTATGGAGCGGGAGAGCCGGCGCCTGAGGGTTCCGACAGCTTGCGTTTGGCCGTGGCGGTGGCGGAGCACCACCCCCATGTGCGCTATGTGTTGTCTTTGCCGCAATTGCCGGGAGTGCTGACGTCTGTTTTGCAGCCTGGAGATCTCGCCGTTTTTTTGGGCGCAGGCGATCTGAATCAGCAGATAGCCGCTACGATGCGGGCATATGCGGCTCAGGCTGGGGAGCAACCCTTAGTGGACTCTGGAGGGGAGCTGCCGGGAGAAGCCGAGAACTCGGTCGGGGAGATGGTGTCTGCTGAGGTGTTGGCATCATGACTACAGCTCCGGTGGTGCTTCCGCAAGGCGATCCCTGTGGCCCCGATACCTCAAGTTTTGCCCGACTCTCTGGACGAATTCAATCGGGGATCCCGTTGGCTCCTCTGACCACCTTTCGCGTGGGCGGCAAAGCGGAGTGGTATTGTGAGCCCCGTAGCCATCTGGAGCTGCAGCAGTGTTTGGCTTGGGCGCGAGCAGAAGGGATCCCCACGACGCTGCTGGGGGCAGGCAGCAATCTGCTCATCAGCGATGCCGGGTTGAAGGGGCTGGTGATCGGTACCCGCCGTCTGCGCGGGATCCAACTGCTGGAAGGGGGGAGAATTTGGGCCGCTGCCGGAGAGCCTTTGGTCAATCTGGCGCGGGCAGCCGCCAAGCAAGGCTGGAGCGGTTTGGAGTGGGCCATTGGGATCCCGGGCACCCTGGGGGGAGCCGTGGTGATGAATGCCGGTGCCCACGGACGCGCCATGGCGGATGTGCTGGTGGAAGTGCAGATTTTGGACGAGGAACAAGAGCCCTGCCGCCTAGAACCTGCCGATCTGCAATTTGGCTATCGCCGCTCTCGCCTACAGGACTCCCCCTGGACGGTGACAGGAGCGACGCTGCAGTTGATCCCAGACAGGGATCCGTCCCAGGTGCAGTGGGAAACCCAGCGCTACCTCAACCAACGCCTGAGCTCTCAGCCCTATCATTTGCCCAGTTGTGGCAGCGTCTTTCGCAACCCAGAGTCTCACCCTGCCGGCTGGCTCATCGAGCAGGTCGGCTTGAAGGGGTACCGCATGGGTGGGGCCCAAATTTCAGAGCGCCATGCCAACTTCATCCTCAATTGCCATCAGGCGAGTGCCAAGGACATTTACCGCTTGATTCGCTTGGCCCAGGAAAAAGTCTATCAACAATGGTCGGTGCTTTTGGAGCCGGAAGTGCGCATTCTGGGATCCTTTGAGGATTAGAAGAGCATCGGCTGGGCAATTTGGCCTGCTTTCTTTTGATGACTTTGATAATTTCGATGATTCTGCTCTTAAACTGTTCTTACCAGCTTAGATGCTCGTCGATTCTTTCCTATCGGCTTATGAGTCAAGATGCAGCCACCTTACGTCGTTTAATTCGACGGCTCAATCAGTCCCACACCACTGCGGAAGAACGCCGCTATTTGGTGGAGATCGGCAGCCTGGCTGCTTTGCTCACCCCGGAAGAGGCTGCCGCTTTGGCCCAGGATCCCAAGCAACTCACCGCCGAGCAGCACTATCGCATTTGGGACTGGGTGCATCGCTGGGAACGGGAGCACCGCCACGAAGATCTGGACTGGGATCCCTCCCTAGACCGACACAACGACTAGAACTCGAAAGAATCCCGTCCCGCTATCACGAACAAATCCCGGCCAGAGTCTAAGACAAAAGCCATCTCCAAGTCTCATTTTTGAACAGGATCCACACCCCCAAGCCCATGAGAATCCAGGGCACCCAGTGTTCTGTCCGTTCCGTTAAAACCTTCGCCACTGCAGGCTGCATCGTCAGTTTTTGAGCCATTGCAAACCACAATCCCTTCATCAGAAAAAAGATCGTGGAAAAAAGGGCAAACTGAGGAGGGGTGCTGCCGGCAAACAGAGGAACGTACAGGCTGACATTATCTCCACCATTGGCAAAGGTGAAGAGCATGGACATCAGAACTGGCGGGGGCAAAAGGATCGGCCAAGCCTTTTGGGTTGGGCGCTCTTGCAGTTCTTCCAGCTCTTCTTCCAGGGCTTCTTCCAGCTCAGGTCGCCACAATTTCCAACCACCCACAGCAATCGGGATCAACCCCAGCAGCCCAATCGCAGGTGGCGGCAACAGCAGGCCCCCCAGGTATCCCAGAGAGCTGAGCAGGATCAACCCTGCCAAGCCCAAGTAGCCTCCCAGCCAAATGTGCCAGCCCTTCCACAGGGGTTGCAGCTGCGCCTGGGCAAACAACAGAACCAGCAAGAAAAAGTCGTCGATATGGGTGGCAACAAAAGCGAGGATCCCTTCGACTAAAGTTGCCCAGAAAATTGCCAGCGGCATAGGGTTAAGAAATGGGGAAGATGGCGCTGATATCGACGAGGTGAAACTGAAGCAGCCCAACAATTGCCGAAGTATAGGCGGTAGAAGAAGCCAGCCCAATCAAGAGATCGCGTTTCATATTGCGGGGTTTCTCGCCTTTCTCGACGACATCCGTAGCGCCAAACTGCATCATGAGAATGCCTATCAAGTTGGAGAGCCAGTACCCCACGAGAGTTCCGCCCAAAAACCACTGTGGCTGCCACAGGCTACAAAGGTAGCCAAACCCATAGGCAATCGGCAGGTTGAAAAACAAGTCATTCCACCAGGAAAGGGGAGACAGCATAAACCCCAAAACCAGTAAAATGCCACCTCGGAGCTTCTTCCCCATGGGTCTTGCTCTCCAGCGTTACGTCCTCACAATCTTAGCTTCACATTGCTTCATGAAAACCCAAAAACAATGTCTGGCTCTCCACCTGGGAGTGTGGCACGGCCTCTTCTCCAACTATCGACCCACCGCCGGCGGCTGGGAGCTGGGGGGCCAAAAGCGCAGCCTCATCACCTTTGAGGCCTTGGCTCCATCCTCTTCTTCAGGAAGTGCGGCGGCAGGGATCGCGATCCGCCAAACCAACACCTACTACCCCCTACAGGGATCCCCCACTCCCGAAAGCTCCCAGAGCTGGGTCTACCAGGATTTCTCGCCGGGATTGCGCTTTTTCCCCGATGGATCTTTTTCCAATGGGCGGCTGCAGCTGGCGCCGTTTAGTGATTTTGCCGTCGAGCAGGGCTTTCTCTGGGGGGATCGCAAGGCGCGGCTGGTGCAACAGTGGGATGCCCAAGGTCGTCTGGTAGAGGTAACCGCGATCCTGGAGCGGCGCGGCCAAGCTTTGGATCCCGTTGCAGACTGTGCACCCCTGAGCAGAGAGCAGCTGAGAGCCTGCCTCCAGGGTAGATGGCGGGGGATCGCCCAGAGCTTTGCGGTTGCCGAGGGCCGGTTTGCCGAAACCGAGGTGGACTGCTCGGGGGCAGAGTGGTTGAGCAACTGGGATCCCTTGCCGGGAGGGCTGTGGATTGGCGGGCCGGATCCCTTGCCCATCCCTACCGCCCACCGGGATCGCAGCTTTTCGGTGAGCCTGAGCTGGTTTCCGCAGCCGGAAGACTGCCATTGTCTCTTGCGTTTGAGCCGAGACTACGATGCCCGCGGTGCTTGGCAGCGGGTTACGCTGATCCGGGCGCAGAGGGATCCCGTTTGAGAAAGGCGCAAACCTGGGCAAACACCGTTTCCCGCTCGCAGTCCAAAGTGAGGATGTGGTCGGAGTGCTCCAGCCAAGACAAGATCTTCTCCTCGGATCCCAGCTCTTGATAGAGCCACGCTGCCTGTTCAGGATCCACTACTGTATCTTGGCGAGATTGCAGGATCAGGGTGGGAACCCGGATGCCGGCCACCTCTCCCTTGACCCGCTCGATCAGCTCCAGAGCGCTGCGCACCGCCGACAGATTAAAGCTGCGGAAATAGGCCGTTCTTTCTGCCAAGGCTCGAGCGTCCCCATCCCGAATCGGCAAGCTGAGGCGGGGCACCTCCTTCAATAGCCAACCCAGGCTGTTCAGGTACTGCTCAGGGCGAAAAAGATAGTACCAGTGGTAGCGAATGGCGAAAAACGGCGCCAGCAGCACCAATTTGTAAACAGGATGGGCAAAAGCCAGGTGCAAAGCCAGCAGACAGCCGGTGGAAAAGCCCACCAAGGAAACGCGGGGATACTCCTGCTGCAAAGCCAGATAATGCTCCAAAGCCCGCCCGTACCACTCCGTCCAGCGGGAAGGGGGCATGTGGGCAGACCGGCGGTCGTGTAAGCGATGCGGAGCACTGTCATGGCCGGGATAGTTAAATCCCTGCACCGTCAGGCCAGCCGCCAACAGCCGCTCTGCCAGCCATTGCAACTCGTAAACACCGCCCCCCAATCCATGTAGCAGCAGACAGGCGTGTTCCCCTGCTCCTCGCCACAAAAAGGGTTCGTTACTCAACATAAAACGTTACTCAACATAAAAAAATAAAACTCCGTTCCACTTCGCGACGGGATCCCTTGCTAGCCCAAGGTGATATCCAGCAACATCATCACCACAAACCCACTGATGACCCCAAAGGTGCCCTCCCGCTCCAACCCCTGCCGGTGCGACTCAGGGATGATCTCATCGGAAATGACAAACAACATCGCCCCCGCCGCAAAAGCCATGCCCCAAGGTAGTAGGGGCTGCGCCAGAGAGACCACCGTTGCTCCCAGGATCCCGCCGATGGGCTCCACCAGTCCGGTCAGCAGGGCGATGCCAAAAGCGAACAGCCGCGAGTACCCCTGGCCCACCAGTGACAAAGCCACCACCAGCCCTTCTGGCATGTTCTGCAAGCCGATCCCCAACGCCAACGCCAACCCATCGCCGACTTGGCCGGTAGCGAAACCCACTCCCACCGCCAAGCCTTCCGGGAAATTGTGCAGGGCGATGGCAATGATGAACAGCCAAATCCGTTTCAAATGGGCGCGGTTCTCCCCTTCAACCCCTTTGAAAAAGTGCTCGTGGGGGAAAAAGCGGTGGGCACTCTCCAGGAAGATCGCCCCCAACAACAGGCCTGCCACCATCACCACAGCCGCCCCAAATGGGGAATACCCCAGCGCTATGGCTGCCTCGGTGCCCGGCACCAGCAGGGAAAAAGAGGTGGCCGCCAACATCACCCCACCCCCAAACCCCAGCAGGATCCCTTGCGCCCTTTCGGAGAGCGAGGGAAGAAAAAGGGCCGGCAAAGCCCCCAGCCCCGTCGCCAAGCCGGCGATCAAGCTAGCCAGGGATCCCATCCCAATTGGATGCACAAGCCAATCTCCACAAAGGCCGAATGCTTTTCAATTCTCCTCCCTTTCCAACGTTGTGTGAACATTGCTGGCTCGAGCGGCATAGGCGAGGTTGTAAACTACCCGACCCTGACTGCTTCGCAGTACAGGGCGGGCTTTCGGTAGCCCTGCAGTTGGCAAGCCAACCACGAACCTCTAGGCTGGTTTACAGCAGCCCCCAAAAGCGCAATCACATTCGCACCATTCAAATCCGCATCCCCCTCCCATCCACAGTGTCCACACTTAAACTTCTTTCCACTGCGGTAGGATTGCGCAGGGTCGGGATGAATGTGCAAACACCGGTGGCAGGTCTGCGACGTGTAGGCAGGCGGCACCAGAATCAAAGCAACCCCCGCACGCAGAGCCTTGTACTCCAGAAACTGGCGTAGCTGGTAGAACGCCCAACTGTTGGCCCTGCGCCGCTCGGCTTTGCTGCGTGGCTGTTGATTGACCCTTTCCCGGATCCCTGTCAGGTCTTCCAGGGCGATAGCGCTGTTGGTAGCTTTTGCCCTAGAGACAATAACTTTGGAGATGCGATGATTGACCCACGTTTGAAAGCGTCTCTCCTTGCCAGACAGCCGTTGCAACAGTTCTCTGCATCTGCGCCGCGAACTGCGTGTGCCCTTACTGGCTTTGCGTTGGAGTGCCGCCCTCAGCTTGGAGTAGTGGTCGCGGACTCGGTTCAACTGCTGCCCATTCCAATTGTCCCCCTCTGACGTATGGGCGATATCCGTCCTGCCCAAGTCCACCCCGATCACCCTGTCGGTATCTTGTTGCTTGGGCGGGTTTTTCTCTACGCAAATCTGGATGTAGTAGGAGCCGTCCTTCCTCTGGACTAGGGTGGCCGATTTGGGGTTAGAACCAGCCAGCATCCCACGCTGGTAGTTACCAATGGCTAGTTCAAAGCGCTCCCGACCTTCCACCGTGGTCAGCGACACCGTCCAGTCTTTCTCGCGAAATGAGAAGATACGTGCATCGTAGGTAACGAACCTACGCTTGAACTCTTTAACCGGACGGTTGCGCTGTCTCGCCACTTTGCGAGCGCCTGCCACCCGTCTGCACACCTGTTGAGCCAAGTTACTGGACAAGCCGAACCGGGCTCGAATCTCGTAGTAGCAAAGGGATTGCAGTTTGACCGCGTTGACGATCTTCTCCGGCGTGTTCTGGTTGACCCAGTTCAATGCCTGCACAAAGACATCCATCGTCGCGTCCAATTTGGCGGCTTGTGACGGGAACGCCTTGAGCTTACAGGATATGGTCAGGACTTGGCTCATAAGTTCATTGTACTTCATCAAAGCGCATTCCTCCCGGCACTGACCCTACGGGTACAGTGCGGGGCTCCTGCGATTTCTAGCTGAAAGTTGGCTTGGAGCGCCAGATTTTGTGCTTACAAGCAAGGTACCTAAGAGCAAGTCTGAAGGAGCTATTCCCTAGTTGGAGTTTGCCAGCTAAGCCAAGGTTTATTACAATAATTGTGAATTGCCTCGGCGCAGAAGCGTCCTGAACAGCAATTAGACTGGAGTACACTGCAGCAAGACAGGTCGATAAAAACTAAAGTCAAGTCCGATAGTGATGAGGAGTGAGAGAGCGATGAAGAAAAAAGCAGTTACAACTCTTGTGGCCTTGAGTCTAGGAGCGGCCTGTCTAGGACTGACCGGCTGCGGTGGAGGCGGAAGCGGTGGGACGACAGTGACTACACCTACACCGACTCCAACTCCGACACCTACGCCGACTCCAACGCCTACGCCGACTCCGACACCCACGCCGGGTGCCCCGACTTTTGCCAAGGCATTTAGTTCTACCTCGGTCTCGCTGGCTTTTGGCTCCACTCCCAAAACAACTCTGACCTACACGATTACCAACACAGCCGCTCTGCCGCTGACTGGTCTAGCTTTTTCCGACACCTTGCCTAACGGTTTGGTCATTGCCAGTCCCAATAACCTGAGCGATGGCTGTGGGGGGACGGTGATAGCTTCACCAACAACCACTTCCATCTCGTTGGTCAACGGCTCATTGGCAGCCAACGCTAGCTGCACCATCAGCCTGGATCTTCAGGTTACAGCCACGACAGCGGGAGTCCTGACCAGCCCCGCGGTAACCCTGAGCAGCAACCAAGCGCTCAATGCCACCGCTGAGGCTATCAACTTAACGGTAACGGTGCCAGCTCCCACCTTTACCATGGTCTTTTTTCCCAGCTCGGCTTCCGTAGCTAGCTCAGGTGGCACCGTCACCGGAGTGTTGACATTTACCATCAAAAACAACGCAGCCATTCCATTGACGGGCTTGGCCTTTGAGCACAACTTGCCGGGAGGGCCGCCTCCTTTAACCATACCGTCGCCTCCTAATAATACAACTACCTGTACTGGAGGCAACTTCGCAGGGACGAGTGCAGGTGGGAGCATCATTAAATTCGCCCAAGGATCAGTAAACCCAGGACAAACTTGCGAAGCGAAGATCGACGTCGAAGTCTCATTCGCAGCTGGGGACACAGCCGGCAGCTACACCTACCTCAACGACCCGGTGACGTTGACCAGCAATGAGGCTGACCCTGTTACAGCGGGGCCAGTAACCTGGGGAGTAGTGAAACAGCCGTGAGGAGTAATTAGTCCTTACAAAAGCAGCTCGGCAATTTGAAGGGCGTTGAGGGCCGCACCTTTGCGGATTTGATCCCCGCACAGCCACAGCTCCAGGGCCTTGGGCTCGGAGATGTCCTGGCGGATGCGGCCCACCGCCACTTCATCCCTGCCGGCCACGTCGATGGGCATGGGGAAACGGTTCTGCTGCCAATCTTCAATGAGCACCACCCCAGGGGCCTGGGCCAGGATTTGCCGGGCTTTTTCCACAGGGAAGGGCTGTTCAAACTCTAGATTGAGGGCCTCGGCGTGGGTACGCAGCACCGGCACCCGCACACAGGTAGCTGTCAGCCGCAGGTTGGGGGATCCCATAATCTTGCGGGATTCGTTGACCATTTTCATCTCTTCCTGGCAGTAGCCGTTCTCTTGCAGGGGGCTGTTGTGGAGGAAGAGGTTGAAGGCAATGGGGTAAGGGAACACCTGGGGCGGAAACGGCTGCCCCTGCAGGTAGGCGCGGGTTTGCTCTTGCAGCTCCACCATGGCGCGGGCCCCGGCCCCACTGGCCGATTGATAGGTGGCGGCCACCACGCGGCGCAGGGGGATGTGGCGATGCAGGGGGTAGATGGCCACGCACATTAGGATGGTGGTGCAGTTGGGATTGGCAATGATCCCTTGGTGACGGAAGGCTTCCTGGGGGTTGACCTCGGGCACCACTAGCGGAACATTGGGATCCAGGCGAAAGGCGCTGGAGTTGTCGATCAGCACCGCTCCTGCCTCGACGATGGTTTTGGCCCAGGTTTTGGAGACACCGGCTCCGGCAGAGGCCAGCACCAGATCCATGCCTCGAAAGGCCGCTTCTGAAACCGGCTCAACCGGGATCCGTTCCCCCTTGAAGGTCAAATAAGTGCCCGCTGAACGGGGCGAGGCCAAAAGCTTGAGGTCGGCTACAGGAAAGTTGCGCTCTTCCAGCAGCATCAGCAGCTCTGCCCCTACTGCCCCTGTTGCTCCCAAAATGGCTACCCGTTGTTGCCGTCCCATGCTTTGCCATCCTCAAGTCCCCTCATTTTAAGGCTCAAGACGCCCCTAAAGCTGGGAGGGTAATGGATTCTACAGCCGCCTGAATGTCTGCCAATTCCACCTGGTCGGTCAGCTCCGCTTGGCCAATCCGGCGGGGCAAAACGAAGCGAATCCGCCCTTGTTTCACCTTCTTGTCGGCCTGCATTGCCTGCAGCACTGCCTCCCAAGGGATCCCGGCCGGCCACCGGCTGGGCAGTCCTGCTTTCTCGATCAGGCGTCGTTGCCGTTCGGCTTCAGCAGCGCTCCACCACCCCAGGCGGCGGGCGATCTCCCCGGCAGCTACCATGCCGATGGCGACAGCTTCTCCGTGCAGATAGCGGCGGTAGCCGGTGGCAGCTTCTAGGGCATGGCCGAGGGTGTGGCCGTAGTTGAGGATGGCCCGCAGGCCCGCTTCTTTCTCGTCCTGCTGCACCACCCAGGCTTTGCACTCGGCACAGCGGCGCAGCAGGTAGTGCAAGTCTGCGGGAGTAAAGTCGGTGTAGCGGCTCAGTTGGGGTCGATCTTCCAAAAACTCAAATAGGTCGGCAGCCTGAATCACGCCATATTTGATCACTTCCGCTAGGGCTGAGGTAAACTCCCGCTGGGGCAGAGTCTGCAATAGCGTTGGATCAATCCACACCAGGCGCGGCTGATAAAACGCCCCAATGAGGTTTTTCCCGCCAGGATGGTTGACACCGGTCTTGCCACCAATGGCCGCATCCACCATCGCCAAGAGGGAGGTGGGCACCTGCACAAAAGGGATCCCGCGCAGCCAAGTGGCGGCAGCAAACCCCACCACGTCGCCAATGACCCCCCCTCCTAGCGCCACCAAGGTGGAGGAGCGCTCCAGGCCAAAGGCTAGGGCGGCGTCGTAGATCTTGGCCACCGAGCGCAGGGTTTTGTAGCGTTCGCCGGCAGGCAATAGGCAGAGGTGGGCGGCAAACCCCGCTTGTTGCAGCCCCTGCAGCAACTTCTCGGCAAAGTGTTTGGCAATGCCGGGATGGCTCACCACCAGAGCCTTGCCGGAAAGCCCTCTAGCTCGCATTTGGGATCCCAGCTGGATGAGGCTGTGGCCAGGGGGGCCTTCGGCAGACTGGAGGAGAATATCGTAGGAGCTGTGGGGAAGCTTGACAGGGATCAGATAGGGATCCATGCGTGTCGGTCCTGGGGGGCGGGATCCAGTGTGGCATGTTCTGCTCCCGTCTGCCTGCTGCAGGCATTGTCCTTGGGGTCTGAAAGCCCAGGGGATCCTGCTAGGGGTTGGGGTCAACCGGCTGCGGCTCCGACTGGGGAGTGAGGGTTTCCAAATCCGGCAGAGCCATTCCCGCCGGCGAGGCCGAGTCTTCTTGGGCCAAATCCTGCAGGGCGGCTTGGGCCGGCTGAAATTGCGGATCCAGCTCCAGACAGCGCTGCAAGCTGGCTTGGGCGGCTGCTCGCTGGCCGGCCCGCAGTTGAATCAGCCCCAGGGTATGCCAAAAGGCGGGCCGCTGGGGATCCAGGTGCGTGGCCTGTTGGGCGTCTGCCAGGGCAGGTTCCAGCTTCCCCAATTTCAAGGCTTCCCAGGCGCGGTTGTTGAGGGCCACAGCATCTTCTGGGGTGAGCTGCAAAACCCGCGAGTAGGCTTGCACAGCTTGTTCGGGATCCCTCAGCTCGCTGTAGATCAACCCCAGGGCAAACCAGCCCCAGGGATCCCGTTCGTTGAGGTGGATCATCTGCTGGCAGGCGGCACGGGCTTCTTCCAGCCGGCCCAGACGCCGCAGGCTGGTGATCTGGCCAAACCAGCAGGCAGAACTGCCGGGACGCTGCTGCACCAAGCGCTGGAAATGCTGCAGGCTGGCCTCATATTGCCCCAACTCCTGCTGGGCCATTGCCAGGGCATAGCGGGCCGGAAAGTGCTCCGGCTTGATCTTGAGGGCTTCCTCGAAGTGGATACAGGCTTCTTTCAGGTAGCCCAATTTCTGGAAGGCCACACCGCGGGCGTACCAGCTTTTGTAGTTGTCGGCATCGTAGCGCAGAGCGCGTTCTAGAGCCTTGCTGGCCAGCCGATACTGCCCCAAGCGCAGCAGGGCCACCCCCAAGTTGTGCAGGGTGATGGGATCCCGGCGGCGCAGCCGCAGCGAGCGCTTGTAACATTCAACAGCCGAGCGCAGCCGGTGGCAGTGGAAGAGGGCATTGCCTTGGTAACGCCAAACCCGCCCGCTTTTGGGGTTGAGCTTCAAGACCCGGGCAAAACTGGCCGCTGCCGAGCTGGGCCGACGCAGCCGCCGCAGCACGATCCCACGCGCCAGCCAGGTGCGGGGCTGTTTGGGGTTGTAGCGCAGCGCCTTGTTCAGGCTGTTCAGGGCCAGCTTCGACCGCTTCAGTTGCAGCAGGCGGATGCCGCGATTGTGCCAGGCCAGAGCATCTTCCGGGTTGCTCTCCAGCACCTTGTCGTAGTTGACCACCGCCGACTTGTATTGCCCCAAGCGCCCCAGAATCAGGGCTAGGCGCAGCCGGGTTTCTTCGTCGTAGGGGTTGATGCTTAGGGATCCATTGTAGCTGTCCACCGCCTCGCGGTAGCGGGCCAGCTGCACCAGCACATCCCCACGGCGGCTCCAAGCCAGGGCGAAGTTGGGATCCATGTTCAGAGCCCGGTCGTAGGCGGCCAGGGCTTCCGTCAGGTTGCCGCGGCGACGCCAGTCTTCCCCCCGCTCGAATTGGATGTCGGCACTGTTCCACTGAAACAGCCGCTGAATGAACTGCAAAATGGCGATCTGACGCGCTCCTTCTTCTGGCGTGGCGGAGGGGGTTTCGCCTGTGGCAATGCGCAGGATGGCCATCTGGATGGCCCGCAAAAAGGCCTGAAATCCCCGCACCTCTTCATCTTCCAGGGACTCTTTCCCCTCACGGCGGCGGTATTGCAGCCGGAACCGCTGCAGATCCCCGGGGGCAGGGAAGCTGGGATCCAAAAAGTGCATTAGCTCCAAGGCGCGGTACTCAAACAGCACCGGATCCTCTTCTGAGCCAGTAAAATCCAGCAGGGGCGCCTCTTCCAGGGGGCGGGGTAGCTCAGTGGGGGTGTGCAGCAGCGTCAGCAGGCGCTGGTTTTGTCGTGCCGGGGCATGGGGAAACCCGCTGTACAGCTCATCCCTTGGCCAGGGATCGGCAACAAACTCTGGAGAGGCCACCACTCCCACCCAACGGCATTGTTCGATGGCCAGTTGCAGCTCCAGCTTGCGGTTATCCCCCGGCTGCAGCATCCAGCGGTCAAACCAGACTTTGAAACCCTCGCGATCCAGCCGCTCCGCAAGTTGACGCGCCCACCGGGCTTGCTCTCGGTGGTAGCGCAAGAAAAGGTCGAACTTGTAATGCTCTGAAGACATGAACGCCCGCTCGCTGATATTCTCCAGCTTATCTTTGCGTTATCGCTGCGCGATGCTTTCACAAACGCAAACGCATTTGCTCCCCATCGGGTCTGGGGCAAGGAGCAAACCTAATGCTAGGCAACGCTTCCGCTCGATTGGTTCTGAATGGCGATGATGACCGGACAGCGATAGGCGATAGTTGGTGCAGGGCTTGAAAGGAGCATGCCTCTAACCCCCAAAACCCTGAACTTTGCTGAATTTACTGAGCTTTAGGCGGTTTGGCAAAAGTCATTG
>NZ_JANSIF010000058.1:0-22841 GCF_047461935.1 Synechococcus sp. R55.4
CTAAAAAAACCAACTTCATCCTCTTTCCTCTATAAATTATTCTCTCTATCCTAACATAAGATCAACACGACCTAGTTTGAATCGAAATGGCCATAGCTTGTTTTCAGCTCAGGGACTAAAATCATCGCTAGAGCCAAATAAAAATTGACAAATTAGAGAAGCATGAGATTATGCTAGATAAAGAGCTTTCCGATTGTGAAAGCTAAAGAAGTCCAAAGCCAAGAATACACTTAGTACCGACGCTCTCTTACCCAGAGGCCGACCAATGCTGCCTTGCCCCAGGGATCCACTTTCACTTCTGCCCGCGTGGCTTCAGGGTAACGCCGAATATCCTCTTCCAAGGCATCTCCAATCGCTTCGGGAATAAAAAATTCTTCGATTCCCAACTTGAGCTGCTGCCCGTCAAACCAGCCTCGCAGCACTTTCTCTTCAGGCTGCAAATCTTTGGGCATCTCCCGGCTGACACCGATTGCTTGCCAAGGTTGAGTTGGCTCCCCTGCGGGGGGAGCCAAGCGCAGATAAAGGATCCCTGGGGTCTCCAATTCAGGTGACCAACCCGGCAGTTGCTCTAGGGTGGAGCGTCGAGCGACGACGTAGCCCAAGGCCACATACCGGCCCCGCAAAAGGTCATAGGGATCCACAGGGGCCGTTTGCAGGTAGATCGTGGTTCCGACAGCAAGAGTCAGCGCTTGCCGAGCCGGTATCAGCAGAACGATACCCAGTTGCAGCAGGAGGGGTAGCCAAAGCCGCCATTTGGGCAGGGATCCCTTCTGAGAAAGATTCGACGGGCTAGCCATAGCAGCCAGAGAGAGTGACCTCTCTCTTATGGCACAGGTTTGCCAATCCCGGACAGAAGCGGGTAGAAGTGCCCCACTGGCCCCTGACCTGACCCGATGGCCAAAGGATGTCGCAGCGCTTCTGTTACATAGGCTTTGGCCGCCACTGTGGCCGCCAAGGGATCCTTACCCCAGGCCATCTGCGCCGCAATGGCCGCCGAGAGGGTGCAGCCGGTGCCGTGGGTGTGGCGGGTGGGGATCCGCTCTGTTTTCAGCACTTCCAGTCGCTCGCCATCGAACCACACATCCACCCCCTGCAGTTCCCCCGGCATGCCTCCGCCTTTAACCAACACCGCTCCACAGCCTAAGGCGTGAATCTGCTGGGCCGCCGTTTGCATATCTGCCAGGGACTGCAGCTCCAGCCCCGTTAAAATTTGCGCCTCATAGCGGTTGGGGGTCAGCACCTGAGCCAAGGGGATCAGCCGCTCGCGGATGGCCTGAATGGCCTCATCTGCCAACAACTTCGCTCCCGTGCGGGACACCATCACCGGATCCACCACCAGAGGCCGCAACGTCCAGCGCTCCACCTGACGGGCTACCTCCAGCACGATCTCGGCATTCAGCAACATGCCCGTCTTGATCCCTTGCACCCCGATGTCCTGCACCACAGCCTCGATTTGGGCGGCTACGGCTTCGGGGGGCAGCGCATCCACCCGGCTCACCCCAAGGGTATTCTGGGCGGTCACGCAGGTCAGGGCAGAGGTACCGTGTACCCGTTGGAAAGCAAAGGTGCGCAGATCCGCTTGGATCCCTGCTCCTCCACCACTGTCGGATCCAGCGATGGTGAGGGCGACAGGGGGGTGCTGCTCGGCCAGCAGTGGAGCCGGAGTTGGTTCAGATGCAGAGACAGACATTGGCCAAACGACAAAAATGGGCAAGGGTACCGATAGCCATTTCCATCAATCAATATGAACCATCTCTTTAACGTAGCAATGAAACTGTTGGTTCTCGATTGGTCTGAGACCACTGGGGTATTGGGAAAACTCTTGCAGACGTCTGTCAAGAAGCTGACTAAGAGTGAGTTGTCCTAGTCTAAATCCGAGTAGCCCTCATCAGTGGTGGCGACCACCTCAACCCAGGCTCTATCCCCCTCCACCGCCGTCAAGCTCCAGCGCAGAAGCCGAGCCGGCTGGCCCAGCTCCCGGTCAACTTGCTGACAGAGGGATTGCTCCAGTTGCGGGGCAGAGAGAGGCGAGCTCAACGGCAGAGATAGGTGCAACAAATGCAACTTCACAGGAGTCGAGAACTGATCTCGCCAAGGAAACAGACTTACTTTCGATAACTTCTAACACTAAGAATCCAACAATATAAACTAATGTAGTATTTTCAGATTAGGCTGAGACAGCCGGGCTACTGAGAAAAACCTTTTGGGCCCCTGCATTATTGCTCCGCAACGCTATTGCTCCGCAACGCTGACGCGAAGACGCGACCAAGGTTTTAGTTGTGGGTACAGTGTCCTAGTTTGAATCGAAATGACTACAACACCTAGTGACATACTCCCGACCCCAACTGCTGGCAGTACGGAGCGGGCTTCTCGCTTCATCGGGGAGCCTACGCAAGAACCCTCCACGAGCAGACACGGAATGTCCTACCGCGTAGTTGCACCAGATTCCGGCAAAAGCCATTTTGTGCAACTACTCCTATCATACACCATGTGGGGGTATCTGTATCCCGGCAATGACCCTACGGGTACAGTGCGGGGCTTAGCTACCCCCACACCCCCATAAGCTAACAAGTAGACCTGAACAGAAATCCGGCACGGTTAGGAGCCAAACTGCAAACGGTAAACCTCTTCCTCTTGATCGGTCTCCACCTCCAAATCGGAGGTAGCATAGGCTACACACAGCAGCACAAAGCCCTGAGCCTGCAGTTCTGGCCCAATCCCCATTGCCTCTGTCTGAGTCACAGATCCCGACTTCAGCCGCCCCGCACAGGTGGTGCAAACCCCTGCCTGACAAGAGGAAGGCAGCTCTATCCCGTGCTCCAGAGCAGCTTGTAAAACCGTCTGATCCGCAGAGGCAGGGAAGCGGTAGGTTTGGCCGCGGTGATGAAGGGTTACTTGATAAGCCGTAGCAGACATCAGGAACGGGCTCCCGACGGAGTACGGGTCACCGTCAGAGACTGTGGCTGGCGCATTTTCTTCACCAGAGCCTGGATCTTTTTGGCTCCTTCCTTTTGCAGGTCGGCGATGTAGTGGCCTTTGAGCCGCTCCGCCTCAGCTTCATCGGAGAAGGGGCCGTAGTAGTAGGTGCAGTCCTCGGTGGTGATCTCGATCCAGACCGACAGGCCGCGCAGCTTATCCAACAGACTGACCAAAGGGTTGCTCACGGGATCCATCCCCCATTATCAAGTCTAGCAATCATTGGATGTCCTTTTGCAATCCCCTAGATTCTACTACTTTTATTGACGATTTGTTGAGGAATGTATCAACCTCAGGGCGTTTGAGGTGGTGGGGAGAGCGCTGCCGGTGGATTTCGTAGAGGGCAATGCCGGCGGCCACAGAAGCATTCAAGCTTTCAGTACGGCCTGCCAAGGGAATGGACAGCAGTTGGTCACAATGGCGCTGTGTGAGCAGGCTAATCCCTTCCCCCTCGGATCCCACCACCAAGGCAATGGGCCGTTGAAAATCGGCTCTATAGATGAGGTCAGTCCCTCGGCTGGTGGTGCCATAAACCCAAAACCCCTGCTCTTTGAGGTATTCCAAAGCCCGATTCAAATTCACCACCCGCGCCACCGGCAAGGTGGAGAGGGCTCCCGCCGCTACCTTCATCACCGTCGAGGTTACCCCTGCTGCCCGCCGTTGTGGGATCACCATCCCCTGCATGCCAAAAGCCTCCACACTACGGGCAATGGCTCCCAAGTTATGGGGATCCTGGATCCCGTCTAGAACCACCAGCACCGGATTGGGGCTGGCCTGCCGGCTTCTTTCCACCAAATCCTCCAGGGCCACGTACTGATAAGGCGTGGCTTGGGCAGCGATACCCTGGTGGTTGGCGCCAGCCGTGAGGGCGTTCAGCCGCTTTGGAGACACTTCGTCGATAACGGTGCCCCGCGCTTTGGCTTCTTCCAACAGAGACAAAAATTGGGGGCTGTAGCGCAACTTCGGCAAGATCCAAACCCGATTGAGGGTGGCTTGACTTCTCAGGGCGGCCAGTACCGTCTGGCGACCGTAGATGATCTCTTGCTCCAGCTCGGTCTGCGGATCCCGGTCGGCCTGAAGCTGCACTTCTTCCGGCAGAACCCCTGTCCCACCCATGGGAAGGCCGGGATCTCGTTGGCCTGCCGGTTGAGGAGCCACCTTGCCCTGGGGCCACTGCCGCTGTGCGTTGCGGCGGATCGGCTTCACCGGAGCCTCTTGGGTGGCAAGCTTGGGATCCCCGTCTCGGCGTTTGGGCCGCTGTACCCGCTTGCTGACGGATTGCCCTGCCCCTCGCCGCTGCGGTTTGCCCGAGCGAGACAGCCGTGAAGCAGGTTTGCGCTGAGAAGGCTTAGGCATGGGCGTGGAAATGGAAAGACAGAAAGACTATCCTAACCTTCCCACTCGCCCAGGGTCTCGGACAAAACATCAGTGAGGGCGAGGATATGGCGCAGCCGTTCGGGATTGGCCAGGTAGAGATAGCCCAGAACCGTTTCCAGGCCGCTGGCGTTTTGGTAGTCGGCCAGAGGCAGATGTCGGGGTGGGCGACCGCAGCCATTGCGACCCCAGCGGACAATTTCCTGCTCCTCGGGGCTGAGATGGGGCAACAGGGCCAACAGCAACTTGGCCTGAGCCGAGCCGCGTACCCGCCTCACCACCTGCTGATGATAGCGCTCCAGTCGATCTGGCGGAAATAATCGTTGCCGCCGCACGTGCAGTTCGTAAATGGCGTCTCCCAGGTAGGCCAAGGCTGCGGGCGATAGGCGACGGATCTCGGCTAAGGAGAGCCTTTCAGAAGTGGGTTCGGACAGCAGATCGTTCACAGCAGCTCACGAAAGATAGGCAGAAAAATCTCTAGAACCGCTGTTATCGGCTCATTGCAGAATTCAGTCCATGCTAAGACAAGCTTCCTCTGGTCTGCCAGCCCGACCCACCCTCTTTGCTGCCTTGCAGGTGATTTGGATCACGAGGCCCAAAGAGAAAAGGTGCTATCGAGTAGACAGGGCAAAGCCGGTGAAGGGGCCGATGTTATGAGCCTTGAAAAGCAAGTTGGAGCCACTGCCAAGAATCTGGAGAGCAAAATCCAGGAAATTGTGGGTGAGCTGGCCAGCGATCAGCGTGAAAGGCTGGAAGGCAGGGCCGAGCAAGCGGAAGCAGCCGCCCACCCTGGAGTCGAAGATGCTCGAGAGGCAATCAAAGACGTTGTGGATGATGTGATGGAAGGCCAATAGCCTCAATTAAGACGCAGGAATCAGGAGATCCGCATTTAGCAAAAGCAGGTAGGCGACGATCGCCCCCCCCATGCCCCCTACCAAGAAGCCGGCAGCCAATTCGCTCCAAGATTGGGATCCCTTTACCGGCCCTGTGTTGCGCTGCGAGGTGACAGTGCCGTAGAGAGAAAGGGCCGCCGTCAGAATCAAGATCAGGCCACAGGCTCCCAAAAAGCCGCTCAGCAGACCGATGGGCTCGTTGCGCAGCGGCCCCAGCTTGGCAAAGGGGCCTACCAGCCAATAGCCGTGGGCCATACCGATTTCCAAGCCCCGCCAAATGGAACTCAATCCCGGTCGGTTGATGGGCAGCCAGTCGATCAACAGCCGGACAACAGGCGCGTGGTTGATCGGTGTCCAGAGATCCCCAATTTGCGGATCTCCCTCAGGGACGGTGACGTATCCCTTATTCATGTTCAACCTATTCAACGGAGCAGGATCGGCATTGGGTTCGACCATTTCAGCAACTCTGTGTCCAGTTCAAAGGAGGATGGAAAAAAGCCTAAAAAAGCAGGGATCCCACCGGGCGTAGGTTGCGCTGGGGATCCCTGGCCTACACTCAGAACGTCAAAATGTCGGGGAAGAAGCGATTGATCTCGATGAACAGGGCAAAAACAAAGCTGGAAAACAGGATAAATGCCACCGGAGCAGTGGTGAGAAACTTGGTGAAATCAGCCATAGACGCCTCTCAAAAGTTAAATAAATCGAGTTAGAAAGCCGGGCTCAGCTCCTCAGCGGGGGGAGATGGGCACAGCCGCTTCCGGCTCTCGAATTTCGCCGCTGGCAATTTCCTTAAAAGCAGCAGCGGGCCAAGCCAAAGCCGTGAGGAAGCACCGCAGCGCCAGCGGTACATCGATCAGGCTTTCTTTCATTTCGGGGCTATCCTCATCCCGAACCGCGATCAGGTAAGAACGCCCCGCCCAGCCCAGCCAACCGGCGATATAGAGGAAAAGCAGGCCGGGGATGAGAAACTCGCCCGCATGGTTCAACCGACCATCCGTAACCAGGTGGGGCAGGCCCTCTTCGCCGCAGAGCAGCTTGCTGTAGCGCTCAAAGCGCTTGCTGGTTTGGGCCAGCTTTTGCTGGTAAACAGGGGCCATAGCAGGGCTGGCGTTGAGGATCTTCTCCTCTAGGCTGCTCAGGCGTTCGTTCATCAGGGCCTGAAAGGCGGGAACTTCGCTGCAAGGTTTCAGACCAATCAAGGGCTCTGCCTGCACAGATTGGGCGAGGCCAAGCGCAATGCAAAGGGCCAAAAGAAGGCTTAAAAAGGTTCGCATAGCAGGATGTGTCCTTGAGGTAGGGGTCTAAGATCTGTCCAAATGCTAAGGGATGCTAAGTGCAGAAACAGGCACCAAACGGTTAGTATCATACTCCTGAGCGCCTCGCCCCGACGGATCCCGGGTTTTAGCTCACACAATTCTTAATTCAAGTATCTCAAGTATCCCAAAGCTCTCCTATCCCTTTTGCCCAGCCTGCTCTCCCATGCCCTGCGCCCTTGCCATCGAAACCAGTTGTGACGAAACGGCTGTGGCTGTGGTGACGGCGGATGTGGCCTGGCCGGGGTTTGCCCCGCGGCAGCTCAGCTCGGTGGTGGCCAGCCAAATCGACCTCCATGCGGCCTACGGGGGCGTGGTGCCGGAGGTGGCCTCACGGCAGCATGTGGAAACTCTGCCCTTTGTGCTAGAGGCTGCTCTGCAGCAGGCCGGATTGGAGGTGGCCGAGGTAGATGCCATTGCCGTAACTTGTGCGCCGGGCCTGGTGGGATCCCTGCTGGTGGGGCTGATGGGGGCCAAGACCTTGGCTTTGCTCCACGACAAGCCCCTGATCGGGGTGCACCATCTGGAGGGCCATCTCTTTAGCGGCTTTTTGGCCGAGCCCGATCTGCGCCCCCCCTGCCTCTGCCTTTTGGTGTCGGGGGGCCACACCAGCTTGATCTGGATGAAGGACTACGGGCAGTACCAGACGGTGGGTCGCACCCGCGACGATGCTGCCGGCGAAGCGTTTGACAAAGTGGCGCGGCTGCTGGGGCTGGGCTATCCGGGGGGACCGCAGATTGACCGCTGGGCTCAGCAGGGGGATCCGCAGCGCTTTCCCCTGCCCGAGGGCAAAGTGGAGCATCCCTACGACACAAGCTTCAGCGGCCTGAAAACGGCGGTGTTGCGCCTAGTCCAGCAGTTGCAGCAGCAAGGCCAGGAGTTGCCCATTGCCGACATTGCCGCCAGCTTCCAGGCCTGTCTGACCCATGTGCTCACCGAAAAGGCAGTGGCCTGCGCCGAGGCGCTGGGCCTCTCGACGCTGCTGCTGACGGGAGGGGTAGCTGCCAATCGGGAGCTGAGGGCCCGCCTCACAGAAGCAGCCCGGCAAAGGGGGTTGCGGGTGGTGATCCCGCCTCTAGCCCTCTGCACCGACAATGCCGCCATGATTGGGGCAGCTGGGCTCTGCCACTGGCTGCGGGGGGAGGTCTCGCCGCTGGAGCTGGGGGTAGCCTCGCGCATGCCCCTAGAAGGGATCCCTTCCCTCTACATGGATGGGGGCGGAGCTCACAGAGAAGAACAGACGGGATCCGCCGCCCTCTGACGTTGCCTCACCTCAAGGTAGATGAGCAGCGCGTTGATGTCGGCGGGGTTGACACCGCCGATGCGGGCCGCCTGGCCCACGGTTAGCGGGCGCACCGCCGAGAGCTTATCCCGCGACTCTTTGGAGAGGGTGGGGATGGAGTGGTAGTCCAGATCGGGGGGCAGAGGGCGGTGGTACTGCTTGCTCACCTGCTCAATTTGGCTCTGCTGCCGCTGGATGTAGCCGCTGTATTTGACGGCAATCTCTGCCGCCTCCTGCTCAAAGGGATCCAGCTCCGCATCCCCCAGCCCCAGTTCCAGGAGATCGGAGTAGTGAATCTGGTTGCGGCGCAAGATCTCGGCCAGGGTGGCGGATCCCTTGATCCCCTGCCCCGTCAGTTGGCTTAGTTGGATGCCGGCCAGGTCGTGGGCCTTCACCCGCTGCGTTTCCAGGCGCTCGATTTCTGCGGCAATGCGCGCTTGCTTGGCTTGGAACAGGGCCCAGCGCCGGTCATCGATCAAGCCCCATTCTCGCCCCAGGGGGGTGAGCCGTTGGTCGGCATTGTCGGAGCGCAGGATGAGGCGGTATTCAGAGCGGCTGGTGAGCATGCGGTAGGGCTCCCGCAGTTCTTTGGTGCAGAGATCGTCGATGAGGGTGCCGATGTAGCTGGACTCCCGCGGCAGGGTGACCAGGGGCTTGCCTTGAACCAGGCGGGCGGCGTTGATCCCGGCTATGAGCCCCTGAGCTGCCGCCTCTTCGTAGCCGGTGGTGCCGTTGATCTGGCCGGCGCAAAACAGCCCCTGCACTTTTTTGGTCATCAGAGTGGGGTAGAGCTGGGTGGCCGGCAGATAGTCGTATTCCACCGCATAGGCGGGGCGCAGCATGACACACTTTTCCAGACCCGGCAGGGAGCGCAACATCTGGATCTGGATTTTCTCCGGCATGCCGGTGGAGAACCCCTGGATGTAGAGCTCCGGCAGATCCCGCCCTTCCGGTTCGATAAAAATCTGATGGCTTTCCTTGTCGGCAAAGCGGACAATTTTATCTTCGATGCTGGGGCAATAGCGGGGCCCTTTGGCCTCTACCCAGCCGCCATAGACGGGGGTTTCGTGGAGATTTTCCCGGATGATGCGGTGGGTCTCTGGGGTGGTGCGGGTCAAGTAGCAATCCATCTGCTCCCGTGGCACCCACACTTCGGGGTCGAAGCTAAACCAGCGCACATCGGGATCCCCCGGTTGCCGCTCCATGACGGAAAAATCCACGCTGCGCCGATCCACACGGGCGGGGGTGCCGGTTTTCAGCCGACCCGTCTCCAAGCCCAGTTGGTGCAGGGTGTCTGTCAGCCCTTCCACCGCAAACTCCCCCGCTCGTCCGGCAGATTGCCAGTGACGGCCAATCCAGATGCGCCCCCCCAAAAACGTGCCGGTGGTCAGGATCACCGCTCGGCAGCCGAAGATGGTGCCAAAGTGGGTGACCACGCCGACAATCTCATCGTTGCGCCCCAGCACCAAATCGGTAACGGTGCCCTCGCGAATCGTCAGGTTGGGCTGGTTTTCCACCACCGAGCGCATCACCCGCGCATATTCCCGTTTGTCGGTTTGTGCCCGCAGCGCCCACACCGCCGGCCCCCGCGAGCGGTTGAGCACCCGCTTCTGTAAATAGGTGCGGTCGGTGATTTTGCCCATCTCGCCGCCGAGGGCATCGATTTCGTGTACCAGTTGCGATTTGGCCGGGCCGCCGACGGCGGGGTTACAGGGTTGCCAGGCGATCTTGTCCAGATTCAATGTCAGCATGAGGGTGTTGCAGCCCAGCCGCGCTGCTGCCAACGCTGCCTCGCAGCCGGAGTGCCCCCCGCCGACCACCACCACATCGTAGTGATCGAGAAAATCAATGCTGTCCCGTCCAACTCTGAGCATAGGGTGGCAATTCCAAAATGAATAGCCGGGATCCCCGGTCTTTTAATTTTCAGGTTATTTCAGCTCGCTTATCCAGCTTAGCGATGGCGGCAACGGATAGGGTTATTTGCGACCGGCCTGAGGCAGGCAGAGCAGTAGGGAAAGTTTTCTGTTGCCCTGGGAAATAAAGTTGGGTAGAGGCTCAGTTCCCAGCCTAAGTCACCTGATTGAAGAGTTGAAGAGACCTCAGGGCGCTGGGATCAGCTCCCCCAAGGCTGCCGATAGCAGGGGATCCCAGAGGAAAGGGCAGAGTCGCCCAAGGGATGTTGCGGCTCATACAAACACCAGACAGCCCGCCTGAGAGAGCCAAGCACCGATTCCATTATCCTCAACCGGATCTAATCCAGACTATTTTAGTCGGGTTTAGTTGACGCGGCAGATTGCGGGTGATAAGATTCCCCCCAACGATAGGTAAGTTCAATCCAGCGCCCACCCTTTCCTTCACCTTGAGGCTGCCCATGTCCCAAACTCTTTCCGAACGCCCGCTCAGCCCTGCCGATTCCCCGTTGGCCTCTGCCTTGCACAGCTCCAAGGTGGGCTTCAGCCGTTTGCGCTGTCGGGAGTGTGGCGCCGAGTATGAGCCGGTCGCCAAGCATGTTTGTGAGCTGTGTTTCGGCCCCCTCGAAGTGGCTTATGACTACGACTGGCTGAAGCGCACGGTTAGCCGTCAGAGCATCCAGGCCGGGCCGCATTCCATCTGGCGCTATCGGCCTTTTCTGCCGGTGACTTCTGAGAAGCCCATTGATGTGGGCACGGGCCTGACCCCTCTGATCAAAGCGGAGCGGCTGGGTCGGCGGCTGGGATTGAAAAATCTTTACATCAAGAACGATGCCGTCAACATGCCCACCCTCAGCTTCAAGGATCGGGTGGTGTCGGTGGCGCTGACCCGTGCCAAGGAGCTGGGCTTTACCACCGTCTCTTGCGCCAGCACGGGCAACTTGGCCAACTCCACGGCTGCCATTGCCGCCCATGCCGGCCTGGACTGCACCATCTTCATCCCGGCGGACTTAGAAGCGGGCAAGGTGCTGGGATCCCTGATTTACAACCCCACCGTTATGGCTGTAGAGGGCAACTACGACCAGGTGAATCGCCTCTGCGCCGAGGTGGCGGATCGCTACGGCTGGGGCTTTGTCAACATCAACCTGCGCCCCTACTACTCAGAAGGCTCCAAAACCCTGGCCTATGAGGTGGCGGAGCAATTGGGTTGGCAACTGCCGGATCAGGTGGTGATCCCATTGGCCTCGGGATCCCTGTACACCAAGGTTTACAAAGGCTTCCAGGAGTTTGTGAAGGTGGGGCTGGTGGCGGATAAGCCGGTCACCTTCCACGGCGCCCAGGCGCAGGGATGTTCGCCCATTGCCCAAGCCTTCCGCGAGGGACGGGATTTTGTCACTCCGGTTAAGCCCAATACCATCGCCAAGTCCATCGCCATCGGCAACCCTGCCGACGGGATCTACGCCCTGGACATTGCCCGCAGAACCGGTGGGCAGATCGCAACGGCCACGGATCCCGAGATCATCGCCGGCATTAAGCTCCTGGCCGAGACCGAAGGCATCTTCACCGAGACTGCCGGCGGCACCACCATTGCCGTGCTCAAACACCTGGCAGAATCCGGTCAAATCGATCCGGAGGCGGTTACAGTAGCCTACATTACTGGCAACGGCCTGAAGACCCAGGAGGCGGTTCAACCCCACGTAGGCCATCCTCTGGTGATCTCGCCCAAGCTGGAGAGCTTTGAACAGGCTTTGGAGCGCGCCCGCACCCTAGAGCGGCTGGACTGGCAAGAGGCATCAGTATGAACTCGGTTTGCAGGGAAGACCCTCTCCACTGCCTCTTAACAGGATCTTAATGAAGAACTGTTAAGATCCCTGGCGTAGACCTATTGGCTCAGGAGCTTTGCACGATGCCTATCTTTCCTTCTGTTCAGCGCCTTGTTCGCCGTTGGATCCCGGTGGCGGCTGTAGTGGCCCCGCTTGTCTTTGCTCCTGCGGCCCAGCCTCAAGGGCTAAACACCATTGCCGTTGAGCTGGAAACCTTGCCCAGCAGCTACTCGACGCTGGCAGCGGCTTTACGGGCGGCGGGGCTAAATACGGCTTTGGCAGGGCCGGGGCCGTTCACGGTCTTTGCCCCTTCCGATGTGGCCTTTGGGCAACTGCCGCCGGGTACAGTGGAGACGCTGTTGCAGCCGGCCAACCGGGCTCAGCTCACCCGCATTCTCACGTATCATGTGGTGCCGGGGCGGATTACCTCGTTTGACCTGCGGCCCGGCCAATCGACCACTCTGACCACCTTGGCAGGGCTGCCGCTGCAGGTGCAGGTGGGATCCGATGGCAGCATCCGGGTCAACGGGGCTAACGTGAACCTGGCGGATATTCCAGTTTCCAACGGCGTGATTCACGGCATCGATGGGGTGCTGCTACCCTAGTTTTTTGATGTTGGTTAATGGACGAGGCATTGGGCTATGGCAGTCAAGGTGCTGATTCCCAACACGCTGCGGGCGCTCACCCAGGATCAGGGGGTGGTGAATTGCGAGGGATCCACCATCCGCGAATTGTTGGATGCTTTGGAACAACGCTGTCCGGGGATTAAGGCGCGGCTGTGCGATGAGAAGGGGGAATTGCGCCGCTTCGTCAACTTTTATGTGAACAGCGAAGACATTCGCTTCCTCAAGGGATGTGACACCCCTCTGCAAGATGGGGATGAGGTGAGCATCGTCCCTGCCGTTGCTGGGGGCTGAGGGCTGCCAAGCCTGCCGTGGACGCTGTGGAGTGGTTGAGCCAGCCGGCCCCGCTGGTGGCACCTGCCTTGCTGGGCATGGTTCTGGTGCGGCAATTTGCCGATGGGCTGCAGTTGCGGGCCCAGATCGTGGAGACGGAAGCCTATACAGCCGGGGATCCGGCCTGCCATGCCTACCGTCGCAAAACCCGGCGCAACCAGGTGATGTTCGGGCCGCCGGGGCATTTGTATGTCTATCGCATCTACGGCCTCTACCACTGCCTGAACATTGTCACCGAAGCCGAAGGGATCCCGGCGGCAGTTCTGATCCGAGCGGTTCAATTGGATCGCCTGCCGGAGTGGATCCCGGCCAACAAACAGAACAAGCCGGCGCGGGTGGCCGCAGGGCCGGGCCTGCTCTGTCAAGCCCTGCGCATCGATGGATCCCACAACGGTTGGCGGCTGGGGCAGGTGGATGTCGACCAAGAAGGCTTTTGGCTAGAGGGATCCCCCTCTTGGCAAACGCAGTTGCCTATTGTCCAGACCACCCGCATCGGTATCACTCAGGGGGCTGAGATCCCGTGGCGCTGGTACATTGGTGGACATCCGGCGGTGTCGCGCTATTAGTGGGGGCAGGCGGACAATGCTCGCAGAAGGCAGTGGCTATCGGCAGGGGCTGCCTGGGCTGGTCAGCGGGGTTGTGCTGCTCTTGCTGGGGTTGCCCACGTTGGCCCAGCCTGTCCCAACTTCTCCAGGACTCTTGACGATGCAAGCCCAGACCCACTCCACCTATCGCACCGGGTTTCAGCGCTGGCGGGCAGGAGAAGCTCAGGGGTTTCAGCACTGGTCAACCCAAGGGATCCGCCTGAACGCCCAAGGGCAATTGGTCTTGGATCCAGAGGGCTGGCGGCAAGAAGTCAGCCTTGGAGGATCCGAGTCAGCAGCTCATGGCCGACCCCTTTATCCCGGCGGCACCTATTGGGTGGGAGAAGCCACCAGTCCAGCAGTCCCCACGGGCTTCCCCCTGATCGGGGCCATCGTTTCCTGGAATGCCACCACGCCCCCCGGCACCTGGCTGGAACTGTGGATCCGGGCGAAGCTTTCAGACCGCTGGACAAAGTGGTATCACGGCGGGGTATGGGCTGCGGATCCCTTGACTCTGGCCAGCCACTCAGTGCAAGGACAAGGGGATGAGGATGGCAACCTGTACACGGACTTGCTGGTGCTCAAGGATACCCTCAACGGAGCAGAAGCCTTCCAGGTCAGGGTGCGCCTGTTCACGCAAGAGCCAGGCCGTTCTGCCGTTGTGGATCAGGTGGCAGTTGCCATTTCCAACGAGCCGGTCAGGCCCAGCCGCCTATCCCCTGGGGATCCCAGCCGCTGGGGCAAAATCTTGGATCTGCCTTGGTGCTCCCAGATGGTGTACCCCGATGGGGGAGAGGTCTGGTGTAGCCCCACCTCTTTGGCGATGGTGATGGCCTACTGGAAGCGGGATCCCCGTCCCTGTGAGGTGTTGGTGCGCGCAGCAGTGGCCGGTGTGTATGACCGGGTTTACCAGGGCCATGGCAACTGGGCTTTCAACGTCGCCCATGCTGCCGAGCAAGGTTTGTCCGGCGTGGTGGCGCGGCTGGAGAGCTTGGCTCAAGCAGAAGCCTGGATCGCGGCAGGGGTTCCAGTGATCCTCAGCTATGCCTGGGGCGAGGGAGAACTGGAAGGGGCGCCGATCCCCAAAAGCAAGGGTCATTTGGCGGTGCTGGTGGGATTTGATAGCCACGGGGATCCCATCGTCCACGATCCGGCGGCCAAAACCAACGAAGAGGTTCGCCGTACCTACCGCCGCGAACAGCTAGAGTCGTTGTGGCTGGAGCACTCCGGGGGTACCGTCTACTTGATTCATCCGCGAGAGTGGCCTGTCCCCACTCTATAGCCGAACCGGGCGAACGCGGGCAGCATCGACTTACAGCGCTACCGCTATGGCCTGGATGATTTCCTGGCCGCTGAAACTGCTATCTGGTCTTTCGGTGGGGATTTGAGTAAGGATAGATGGAGTGAGGAGTGCGACTCACCTGCGGGTGAGGATGGTTGGTCATGAATAGGAATGCGGTTCAGGGGCCAAGGCATTGGTCGAGGTGGCTCCTGCGGCAGAGAGGGTGCTGGGCAATTCTCGCCGGTTTGTACGCTGATGAAGGTAAGCGTGGGGGTTTGGGTTTCCGCCATTTCCCAGTTTGTGGGAGGGGATGAGCTGCATCATGCCACGACGGGCTTCCCTGACACCGCTACCTTGGCCTGCGCTGAGTGCCTTGGTGCTGGCTCTCTCGGGCTGTGGCGAGCTTTCTTCTTCTAGTCTGTCTCCCAGCGTTGTTCCCCCTGCGGCCCTACAGCCGGTTTTAACTCCAACTCCTCTCCCTCCCTCCCCGCTTTCTCTGACTTTCGAGCAAGCCCGCCAGTCCGGCTTGTCGGTGCCCAGCAACCGCATCGTTCTGCTGCTCCAGGAACAGGGATCCGATCTGGTGGCCCAGCTACCGGCCTCAGAGGTGGATCGCTGGCTGGCTCGCACTCCCACCTGGCCGGGGGTGGAAGGGATCGACCTGAGCATTACCCTGGGCACCTATCGCCAAACCGCCACTGCCCCTCTGCGCCCGGGGCAACCGGCCACTTTCACCTTCACCAATCCTCCCGCCGGGGAAGCGGAGCTCAGCGCCATCGCCTATCGGGGATCCACCACTCTGGCGCAGGGGAAGGGATCCCTGACCCTTTCTGTCCGCTCTGAGGGTTCTGGCAGTGTCAATCGTCCTCCCCAAGACACAGAGCGCCAGCGCCGCCTTTCGATGTTGGTGCTCTCTGAGGTGGGGGTACCGCTGCTGCACACCAGCTCGGCAGCGCCCACCCTTGGCCAGCCGTTGCTGCTCTCAGGGGAAAATCTGGAGCGGGTGGAAACAGTTCTCTTTGCTGCAGCAGCCAATCCCGAGCGCATCCTGAAGGGGGAAATTCGCTCCCGCAGCGGTGACCGTTTGGTGGTGATGCCGCCTTCTTCTCTTTCCGGCTCAGTTTGGGTTGCTGTTGCGGATGCTTCCGGGCAAGGGTTGGGCACTCTGGTCTACGATTGGCCTGCCGCTACTCCTTCCCCCAGCCCCTCTCCCACCCCCACTGCTCCGGCAGCATCGGCCTGGGTGGTGGAAACTTTGCTGGATGGCCGCACCTCGCCCGCGGCAGATCCTGTCGGCAACGCCCCTGATAACACCGGCACCGAGTCCAGGATCTACCTGCAGCAAATCAGCGGCATTGCTGTGGATCCTGAAGGAGCCTTCTATTTAGCCGATAGAGCCCAGCACCGCATCTTCCGGCTGTCTCCAGAGGGGGAATTGGAAGTTTGGGCCGGCACAGGCCAAGCAGGCCGCCGCGACGGAGCAGCCAATCAAGCTCAGTTTGACTCCCCACAGGGGCTGCTCTGGGATCCCAAGGGGGGATTGTGGGTGGCCGACAGCGGCAACCATTGCCTGCGCTATATCAACCTGCAACGACAGGTGAGCACCTTTGCCGGCACTTGTATAGCCGGATACCGAGATGGGGGGCTTGACCGAGCTCAGTTCCGGGAGCCATCTGGGCTGGCTTTGGGTTCAGATGGCAGCCTCTACGTTGCCGACCGCGCCAATCGCCGCATCCGCCGCATCACCCCTGCAGGTGAAGTGACCACGGTTGCCGGCACCGGCCAGCCGGGATTCGCCGACGGCCCAGCAGAACAGGCCCAGCTCCTGCAGCCCACGGCTCTGGCGGTGGATAAGGAGGGGAACCTCTGGATTGCCGATGGACATCGCCTGCGCCGGCTCTCTGCTGGCGGACGAGTGACCACCCTCTCCGGGGCAGAGCCAGGCTATCGGGATGGCCCCCTGGCAGAGGCCCGTTTTCAAACCCTGGGGGGGCTGGCCTTCGATGCGGCAGGCAACCTCTGGGTGGCCGACCGAGATAACCATCGCATTCGTCGTCTTCAGCCTGGGGGACAAGTTTCCACCTTGGCCGGACAGAATCAGCGCGGCTGGCAGGATGGCCCCACCTCGGTGGCCCGGTTCGATCAACCTGCCGGCTTGGCAGTCTTACCGGATGGCAGTGTGGTGGTGGTGGATGCCGGCTTGCCGGGCTTGCGTCGCATAAGCCGCGTTGCCTCTGGGCCCGCCACCCCAACTCCTGTGGGATCCCTGTAGGCTCTTGCCAGGCCGCCGTCTTTTGGGTTTCGCAGGGATCCCCTCCTCAGTTGGCGGATCCCCCTACAGTCAACTGGCCCAGCACGTTGATATCAAAGGTGAAATTAATCGTCACCGAGTTGCCCTCATAAGCCTCAGGCAGGGGCAGGAAGGGGGCTGCCCTCTGGATAGCCGTCAGCGCCGCATCATCGGTTTGTTGGCTGCCAGACGTGCGCCCCAGGCGAATGCTCTGCAGATCGCCAGCTCGACCCACCGTAAAAATCACCACCGTGCGACGCGAGGTGCCGGTCTGTCCAGGGATCCAATTTTGCTCCACTTTCCGCTGCAAAGCGGCCAGCCAGGGGCCCCAATCCACATCGGCCCGCGCTGCCACACTGGGGGGATTGGGAGCGGATTGGGTGGGGTTGGCCAATCCACTAGCTCCACTGCCCTGGATCCCGGCTCCATTGCTGGGAGCAGAGGCACTGACCGGAGGCCCCAACTGGGAAGAGTCAGAGGGCCGCTGGGCGGGAAGAACCTCTGTCACCGGTTGCGGAGCGGGCGGAACGGGAGCCAATTGGCTGGGATCCGAAACCCGCTCGCTTGGCTGTATGGGCAAGGGCTCCGCAGTCGGCGGGGGAGTGGGCCTTGGGGAGGGAGCAGCCGCCACGGGCGGTGGAGTCTGGGTTGGAGTAGGTCTGGGGGCAGGCGTGGAAGGTGGCGGTGCCGCAGTCGGGGTCGCGGTGGGCTGAGGGGGAGCGGGGGTTGGGGTAGGTGTGGGCGTGGGTGGAGGGGTTGGAGTTGGGGTTGCCAGAGCAACTGTAGCCGGGGCAGGTGGTGGTGGAACAGGGGCAGGCTGCTGTGGTGGCGGTGGTTGGGGTCTTGGCGGAGGAGGAGCAGGGGCCTCCTGGGGAGGGGCGGCCTGGGATTGGGGTGGACTGCCTTGAGAAGGAGGAGCTTCTACCCGCTCACCCCCATCGCGGGAATCGACTTCTGAAACCAGCTCCGCTTCCTCTGGGGGCTGTAGATCTTCTGGATCCAGAAGGATAAACTCGATGGCCTCCTGTTCCGGCTCGCGAATGAGCCAAAGCCGCCCCAAGTGGAGCAATCCCAGCAGCACCAGCACATGCAGCAGCAGCGATAGCGCCACCATCCAAAAAAAGTTGCGAGATTCATCCTCGCGGCGGCGCTGCTCAATCCAGATGCTGGTCATGGCCAAGATCGCCCTCTTGCGTCTTCAACGCTCTCAACACACCGAGTTGTCTGTTGCAGACTCGGCCACGCGGGTAACACACTAGCTAGTGTTATAGCATCCGAGCAGTTGGCACTCCTGCGCAAAGGCGTACAGTCTATCTCGGGCTTGAGAAGGGATCCCACCTTGTAGCTTTAACTTTCGAGGGGTGCGGGGAGCTACATGGACTCCCCGCATTTGAATGCCAGCCAGCGTTTACCACTCGGACTGACCCGGGGTAGAGTATAACCATGCTGACGATAAGCTACACTTACCGCATCTATCCCAATGCCACACAGCAGGCTGAACTGCTGGAGTGGCTGGAAACCTGCAGGGGCGTCTATAACTATGCCCTGCGGCAACTCAAAGACTGGATTGCCGCCCGTCGGTGTCCTATAGACCGCTGCTCCTTGGAAAAGGAATACATCATCCCTGCCGACGAGCCCTTTCCCTCTTATCACCGTCAGCAAAACGACCTGCCTAAAGCAAAGAAACAATTTCCGCATTTGGCTAAGGTACACTCTCAGGTTCTGCAAACCACGCTTCGTAGGCTGCACGATACTTGGGAGGCGTTTCGGAAGCGGGGGTATGGCTTTCCTCGTTTCAAGAAGAAAGGTCAATTCAAGTCCTTCGTGTTTCCCCAATTCAAGAGCAACCCTATTGCAGGTCAGACCATCCGGCTACCCAAGATAGGGAAAGTGGCTATCCACCTGCATCGTCCTATCCCGGAGGGGTTTACGGTGAAGCAGGTGAGGGTATTGTCCAAGGTGCGAGGAACACAGTGGTATGTCGTCGTAACCCTAGAATCGAGTATATCGGTTCCTGATATCCCGGTTCAGGGGCGGGCAATTGGCATTGACCTGGGATTGGAACGATTCTTGACGGTTTCGGACGGCAGTTTTTTCGAGCGCCCTAAGTTTTTTAGGTCGCTGCAAAGCAAGCTGAAAGTGCTGCAACGCAGAGCGGCCCGCAAACAGAAGGGGTCTCGGAACTGGGAAAAGGCACAGCTCAAAGTTGCCAGAGCGCACCATCGTATTGCGAACCGCCGTCGAGATTTCCATTTCAAGGTTGCTCACCGGTTGTGCGACCAAGGGCAGAGCATCTTTGCCGAAGACCTCAACGCTAAACGTTTAGCCCGAGGAATGTTGGGCAAGGATTGTGTCGATGCCGCCTTTGGGCAGTTTTTGTCTCTGTTGGCGTGGGTGTGCTGGAAACGAGGGGTGTACTTTGCCCAGGTTGACCCCAACGGTACCAGCCAAACTTGTCCAAGGTGCCTTGCTACGGTTAGCAAAGCACTGAGCATCAGAGAGCATCATTGCCCTGAGTGTGGGTATCGAACGCATCGCGACCATGGGTCGGCAGAGATGATTCTGCGTCGTGGACTGGAAAGGTGTAGTACCCAGGGACTCTGGGGAACGGAAACCGCCTGCCAAGTCGGTCTGCCGGGGGTTTTGAACCTAGGTCAGTGGCGTGGGGCAGGAATGCCTAATCGTGAGGTTAGGAAGCCCGCGCTCCGCCCGCTAGGGTGAGCGTCGGGAGGATGTCACAATTGCCTACCTTAGATGAAGAGCAGGGATCCCACTGGCCAAGGGGAAAAGCCGCATGTCCTGAGGTGCCGGTTTGAAGTTGGCTGGTGGGGCACTTTTGGCAGCTTTCTAGGAGAACGTTGATGGAGACTATCCGCTTTCATCTGGCCTTTCCGGTTGCCGATATTGCCTTGGCCAAAGCCTACTACGGCGATGGCTTGGGCTGTGAAATCGGTCGAGAAACCCCTGCTGCCGTCATCTTTAACCTGTATGGCCATCAACTGGTGGCCCACCTCACCCACGAAGAGCTGACGCCCCAGCGGGGCATCTACCCCCGCCATTTTGGCCTGATCTTCCCCACCCAAGCGGATTGGCAGGCGCTGGCCGACCGTGCCCTGGAGCGAGCCTTGCCCTTTTATCAGGAGCCGCGTTGGCGCTTTGTTGACACCCCTTTGGAACACGGCACCTTCTTTTTGCAGGATCCCTTCTACAACCTGCTGGAGTTTAAGTACTACCGCCACGCTTCCGCCATTTTTGGGGAGCGGGAGTTGGCCTTGGTCGGGGACAGTGCTTCCCACCGCTCACGCGAACGATCCCCGGCCCGCTCAAGTGGCACGTAGCGCGATAGGAGGGATCCTTTGGCCACTCAACCCCTGCGTTCTGGCCCTGCGCGCTGCCCTATCTGGCAGATGGATTTCAACGCCGTCCCCCTGCGGGATGAGCAGAACCGACGGGTTTGGGAGCTGTTGGTGTGCGATCCCACCGGCCAGTTTCGCCAAGCGCAGTATTGCAGCAACCAAGAGGTGAACAGCACCTGGGTGGCACGACAGTTGCGGAGCTACCTGGAAGCTGCCCCACAGCCTCCCTCGGCCATTCGTGTGTTTCGAGCCCGCATGAGTTCCATCCTGCAACGGGCCTGCGATGCGGTTGGGATCCCGATGCTGCCCAGTCGTCGCGTTTACACCCTCAAAGCCTGGATGCGAGAACGGGCAGAGCGGGTTTACCCCCAAGAGACTCAGTTCACCTACAGCCCCGAACCTCCTGTGGATCCCGATCCGCCGGATCCTATCCGTCTGCCGGACAAGTTGCAGGGAGAACGCTGGGCTTTCGTTACCTTGCGAGCTGAGGATCTGCGGGAAGCCGACGCTTGGCCAATGGAATTTGGCGAGCTTTTTCCGGTTGCCTGGGACACTTTGACGCCCGACCCATTCGCGCCAGCGGTACGGAGCACCCTCATTCCCGGCTTGGTGATCGCCTCCCAGCGGGCTTTACCGATGGCGGCCTGGATGAGCGGTATGGAGCCCGCTTACTTGAGTGTGGCAGACGGACGGCTCCTGTTCGAGGCAGGCCTCAACGATTGCTACCTATTTGCGCAACTGAGAGATGAAAAACTGCGAACAGAGGCAGAAGTCTTTGCCCAGCGCCAGCAGCAGGCCCAAGGGATCCACTTTCTCGCCATTCAAACCGATTTCAAGGCCCAGTCCTTCGCCGGCTTCTGGCTGATGCAACATCCCCTATGAACTATGAATATCAGTCGTTTGCAAGAGCAGAGTGCAGCCCGAACAACTGGGGAGATCATCATCGCTGTCTCAGAGGGAAAAACCTACAGTCATTCAAGGAGGAATGAGACTGTTCCGCTGCATGGCTTCCTGGCTCCTCTCTCCCTTTCCTAGGGATGGTCGCGGAAGCGGCGTGAAGCGTTTGGACGGCACCGCGGAGCAGTTGAGAAGTGCCTTGATCTATAGTCTTTCAGCTTAGGGTGAGACGCCCGAGCTACGGAGAAAAGCTTCCTGACCTCGTGCATGATTGCTCCGCAACGCTGATGCGACGATGCGACGACGCAGCCCATGTTTTAGGTGGGCGTAGTGTCCTAGTTTGGATCGAAATGACTGTTGAAATGACCGTAGCAAGAACCCCAGCGCTACGGGGAAGCAAGCTGGTGGGGCAGGGAGCATGTCAAAGCAGGTTGCTCAGGCGGCTGTGAAAGGCTGAGTAGATCTCTGCGTAAGACTTCGCCCATTCTGGATCTGGTTGAACATAGCGTTCCACCTGCACCAATCGATCGGCAGCCTGTTGGACAGAGCAGCACCAATAGGCAGAAGCAGCCAAGATGGCTGCCCCCACAGCCGGCTCTGGGTGTTTCACCACGGCCAAGGGACGGGCAAGGATACTGGCGCGCAGGCGCAACCAAAGAGGGCTTTTGCTGCCTCCGCCGGTGGTGAACATCGGACTCTGTTCTGACACCGGGATCCCTTGAGCCGCCAACGTTTCCAGCCCCAGCCGCTCGACCATGGCTACCCCCTCTAACAACGCAGCATAAAAACGGGGGGATCCCTCTTCTGCCTCCGGCAAGAACCCGGCAAACCGGGGATCGACAATGGGAAAACGTTCTCCCGGCTGACAAAGGGGATAGCTGACCAGCCCAGTGGGCAGATAAGCCTGGGCTTGCTGATCCAGCACTTGCAAGTTGCCGCCAGGGAAGTAATGGGGCAAAACTCCGCCTCCACAAAAGGAAGCCGCTCCCGGCCACCAAACCGTTCGTTCGCGACAGTGGTGTGGAGCACAGTCCGGGTGCAAATGGGAATAGATGCTTGGGGTTTGTATGGGATCCGGACTGTTGGCCTTGAAAATGAGGGTTGTGCCCAAGCTGGTGGAAACCTGACCTAAGCGGGTGGCCCCTGCTGCCAATTGCCCGGCACAGCCATCCGTGATCCCTGCCGCGATCAGCACTTCCGGCCCCAACCCCCAGTCTGCTCGCACCGTTCCTAAAACCGTTCCCGGCGGTACCACCTCGGGGAAATGCTTGGGGTTTAGGCCCTGCCGCGCCAACCACTCCTGAGGCCAGGTGTAGGCCTCCAGGTCGAAACCGCTCTTGAGGGCATGGGTGTGATCGGTCACCTGCCTGCGCCCCCCCAGTTGGCTCAGCAAAAAGTCCGCCGGATGGGCCAAGTAGCTGTCTCGATACTGATCAGGATAGGCTTCCGCCCACCACAGCCAACGGCTGAGACCCCAACTGGCAGGGATCCCCAATTGCTTGGCCTGAGCCTGGCCCCGTGGGTCAGAATACAGCCACGCCTGTTCCAACGGCATGCCTCGACCATCCACCGGCAGAATGGTGCCGGAAGTGCTGCAAGCACTCAGAGCTGCAATGGAATACCGATCCCCCAGTTGCGCGGTTAGTTGTCCCAGAAGGGCTTTCAGGGTTCGCAACCAGCGGCCTGGATTGGTCTCTGGGGGATCCCACCGGCGCTCGCTTTTGGCCACCACCTCTCCTTGTTCTGAGAGGGCCACCACCCGCATCCCAGAAGTGCCCAGATCGATCCCAAGAAACACAGGGGGCATAGGGGTACTCATCTCATCATCAGGTTGTGTTGATCTTTCATTTGAGCCAAAAGAGAGCACTGACGAGATAGAGAAAACTCAAGAAGTTCCTGGCCAAT
>NZ_JANSIF010000059.1:0-22397 GCF_047461935.1 Synechococcus sp. R55.4
AATGACTTTTGCCAAACCGCCTAAAGCTCAGTAAATTCAGCAAAGTTCAGGGTTTTGGGGGTTAGAGGCATGCTCCCCAGAAAATCTCAGTTGCAAAGGCGGTGCGGAGCACTCAAGCGATAGACTGGGGTGTACAGCTCCCGCTCCGCTGCGAATCTGCTCGATTGAACCGTTGCTCGCCAAGCCTACCCGCCAACCATGGGATCCGCAACTCTATCCGCTCCTTGTACCTTTCCCCTCACCGCTGTAGTGGGGCAACAGGCGGCCAAGCTGGCTCTGCTGCTGGCAGCAGTGGATCCCAGCCTAAGGGGTGTGGTGCTGGTGGGGCCTCGCGGCACCGCCAAGTCGGTTTTGGCCAGAGGGATCCACGCCTTGCTACCGCCCATCGAGGTGATTGCGGGATCCTATTGCAACGACGATCCAGCGCAGCCGGATACCTGGTCCGACTGGGCCAAGGCTCGCTACCCAGCCGGAGAGGTGCCGCCCACCCAAGTGATATCGCCCCCCTTTGTCCAGGTTCCCCTGGGCGTCACCGAAGATCGGCTGCTGGGATCCGTCGATGTGGAGGCCTCCATCAGGCAGGGGGAAACGGTCTTCCAGCCAGGGCTCTTGGCTGCTGCCCACCGGGGCGTGCTCTATGTGGATGACATCAACCTCTTGGACGACGCCATCGTCAACTTGTTGCTGACGGTGGTGGGGGATGGGGTCAACCGCCTGGAACGGGAGGGGCTGAGTCTGCAACACCCCTGTCGGCCCCTGCTGGTGGCCACCTACAACCCCGAGGAGGGATCCCTGCGCCCCCACCTGCTGGATCGCCTGGCACTGGTGGTGCCGGTGGGGCAGGAGCTGAGCCTAGAAGAGCGAGGGGAAATTGTCCAACGGGCAACGCAATTTGTCGATGCTCCCGAGCCCTTCCTGGCCGAGCACCAGGCGGAACTGGAAGAAATCCGCACCCAGATTGTCCTGGCCCGAGAGTGGCTGCCCCAGGTCAAACCCCAGCGGGAACAGATCCACTACCTGGTGCAAGAGGCCATCCGCGGCAACGTCCAAGGGCACCGGGGAGAGCAGTTTGCCCTACGGGCCGCCTGTGCCCTGGCAGCTCTGGAAGGACGGGATCGCCTGTTGGCCGAGGATCTGCAGCAGGCTGTGCAACTGGTGCTGCTGCCCCGCGCCCAATACGACCCCGACCAGCCCCCGCCTCCCCCCCCGCCACCATCCCAACAGTCGGATCCCCCGCCGCCGGATCCCGACAAGGATGGGGAAGATAGAGAGGAAACGGATCCCCAACCGGAAAACCTGAGTCTGCCGGAAGAGTTTTTCTTCGAGCCGGAGCGCATTGCCCTCGACCCGCGCCTGCTGGCCTTTGCCCAGTCCCTCAACCAGCAGGGAAAAACGGGATCCCGCAGCCTGGTGTTCAGCGCCGACCGAGGCCGCTACGTCAAGCCCATCCTGCCCCAGGGATCCAACCCCCGCGTTGCCGTCGATGCCACCTTGCGAGCTGCTGCCCCCTATCAGAAAAGCCGCCGCCAGCGGCAACCGGGACGTAGCGTGATTGTGGAGCCGAGCGATATCCGCGCCAAAAAGCTGGTTCGCAAGGCCGGAGCCCTGGTGATCTTTGTGGTGGATGCCTCCGGCTCCATGGCCCTCAACCGCATGCAAGCGGCCAAAGGTGCCGCCCTGCGCCTGCTCACCGAGGCTTACCAAAACCGTGACAAGGTGGCCCTCATCGCCTTTCGTGGGGAAACTGCCGAAGTGTTGCTCCCCCCCACCCGCTCCATCGAGCTGGCCCGCCGCCGTTTGGAATCTCTGCCCTGTGGCGGGGGATCCCCTCTTGCCCATGCCCTCACCCAAGCCGTGCGCATGGGAGTCAATGCCCGTGCTGCCGGCGACGTGGGCCAGGTGATGCTGGTGGCCCTCACCGATGGTCGGGGCAACATCCCCCTCAGCCGCTCTTTGGGACGGAGCGATGGCAAACCCCAGTCGGGAACGGATCCCATCGACCTGAAGCAGGAGCTGCGGGAGATTGCCCTGCGCATCCGCGCCCTGGGGTTGAAGCTGCTCTTGATCGACTCCCAAAGCCGCTTTGTAACCACCGGCTTCAGCGCCGAGCTGGCGGAATTGGCGGGCGGACGGTACTTTCATCTGCCCCGTGCCACCGACCAGGGGATCGCAGCCGTGGCCCGCTCGGCTATGCAGGAGGGACGCACCTACCCCTGAGAGAACAGCCTCTCCGTCGGCGGAGGTTGTAACTTTTCTTAATGGCTGGTTATGATCCCTGTAGGCGCTCTTTACCTTTTCCCATGGCTACAGGACTCCTGCCCCAACTTTCCCTGCAGAATCCCATGGCTGTCGATTGGGTTAGCCGAGGGGTAGGCGCAGCCATTCGTGCCCTCTTTAAGCATGCAGAGCGGCTGGAGGCGCGCGTGCGAGTGGAGCCTGTTGCCAAATTGTTGCAGGGTCGTATCGACAGCTTTGAACTGTTGGGCCAGCACTTGCAGATGTACAACGGCCTGAGGCTTTCGGCTCTGGAGCTATTCTGCAACGCGGTGGCCATCGATTTCAGCCAAATTTGGCAGGGGAAGATCAAGCTGCGCCAGCCAGTACAGGCCACAATGCGCGTGGTGCTGAGCGAAGACGATCTGGCGCAATCGTTTAACACACCTTTTGTGCTGAACAGGCTGGCCCTGGTGGGACAGGATGGCAGCCCCCTATCCTTCCATCACGTCCATATCAGCATCACCCCGGCGCGGCGACTGCAATTCCAGGCAAATGTACAGCAGGGAGAAGCCAGGGCTTTCTGCGTCGGTTTTTCCGCCCAAGTTGAGGTGCTGGAGCGGCGTCGCATCCGCTTTACAGATCCAGTGTTTGAAAGCGGTACAGAAGAGGAGCTAGCCTTGAGCCAAGCTTTGGTACGCTGCCTGAATGAGCTTCTGGATTTGGATCGGCTCGCCTTGCGAGGCACTGAGCTGCGGGTCGATCGGGTGAACTTACAGCCCCAGCAGATGATCCTATACGGCAGTGCCACCCTAGCGCAATTTCCCACACGCCAACCCCAATGGGAAAGTGCTTGACAGCCTTTGGAAGGGCGGCTACGCTCAATAGTGGTGAGGAGTGAAGAGAAGAAGCCTCTGGGGTCGAAACACGGACAGACTCCCAGAGGTTTTTTCATGTCCTAGGAGCTTGAGAGCTCCGCTCTGCCCCTCGATCTTGATCTGTTGAATCTGTTGAACTTGTAGTCCTTTGACCCAAACTGGGACACTACACCCAAAACGTTGGTCGCGTCGTCGCGTCAGCGTTGCCGAGCAATAATGCATGCGGCCAAAGGCTTTTCTCAATGGCCCAGGCGCCTCACCCTAACCTGAAACGACTATGATTGCTCAACGTTGGTTACGCCTGGGGATCAAGCTGCCTTTGCCGTGATGTCCACAGCTTTGCCAACCGGAATACGGCGCGGCTTCTCTAAAGAATGGGGTAGCTGGGTATCCTAAAAGCTGGGGTTACGGCATCCTTCTTTATTCATGGGGATGAAGTGGCTCAAGACATAACGGTCATTCTAAGACTTAGGAAAGAACTCTTCAGCCTTGACCGTGAGGGGATGTTTATTCTTTGCCTACGGTTGGTTCACTATTCAAGCAGGTCTTGTCAAAGCGAGCACACCGAGTTTGAAACAGCAACTACTCCGCCTACTTGAGTTTTGGCGCCGCCGCTTTCCCCACAGCCTGCGCACCCAGGTGGCATTGGTCATTGCCAGCCTTTCGTTCGTCCCCAACTTGGTTTTCATCCTGTCGGTGCAGTGGATCTGGCCCGACACGCAGTTCAGCACTGAAGGGATCCTTCTGCTGCTGCTGTGGATCCCGTTGCTGGCGGTGCTATCGGCGGTGGTGGGCTATGCTCTGTCCTCCATGATTTTGCGCCCCCTCACCCTGCTGGCCCGCGAGTTGGCCCATTTGGAAACCTTGATCAACCAGCCTGCCCGTTGGAATCTGCTGCTCCGCCCCGGGGATCCCCAGGAAGCCCTGATCTTGCGGCAGGCTTTTGCCCAGTTGCTGCGCCAGATCCAGATCGATCAAATGCGGCGAGAAGCCTTTACCGCTACCCTCGTTCACGACCTCAAAACCCCCCTCATCGCCTTTGGGCACCTGCTGAGCGCCTTTAAACAGGATCAACAGCTCGAGCCGGAGCAACGTCGCGCTCTGCTGGATCGCATCCTGCAGGAAAATCAACACAATCTCTCTCTGGTGCAGAAAATGGTGGAGGCTCACCGCCTGGAGCGGGGAGAGATCGAGTTGCATCCTCGGCCTTGTGATCTGGGATCCCTGGCCAGAAAGGTGGCCGAGCGCATGGGATCCCTGGCCCAGGAGCGGGGGATCGATCTGCGAGTCGAAGGAGAAGGGTGGGGCAACGCCGATGAGGCAGAGCTGGAGCGGGCGCTGGTGAATCTGGTGGACAACGCCTTGCGCTACGCACGCCATGCGGTGGTGTTAATCGTCAGCCCCCACCAGATCCAGGTGCAGGATGATGGCCCCGGCTTGCCGGCTCCCCTAGAAGAGTTGGCCCAACCCTACGTGACCCAGCCCATTCACATTGCCGGCCACCACTACCCAACCGGCTCAGGAGGTCTAGGGCTATACATCGCCAAGCGTATCCTGCAGGCCCATGGAGGGGAATTGCGGTTGGTCGAGACGGGATCCCAAGGGGCTACTCTAGCCCTAGTGTTGCGCTGACCTTCTCTTAGCAGTTCAACCCTGGCAGAGCAAGACAGTGCGAGAAAACGTGCTCAACCGACAGGGCGACCCCGGTACATCAATCGGTACTTCACCTGCGGGGTCAAGTCTTTCTGCCCTGGATCCCCTTCCGCCGTGATGGGTTGTGGAGGGGCGGTGGGGGAGTGCGCGATCGGCTGCGGGGGAGTGGTGGAAGAAGATGTACGGCTGACCTCCCCAGGCCATACGCCCGCTTGCTCCAGAGCCCTGTAGAGTGCCGCCGTGTCAATAGGCAAAAACCACCTGGCAGCCTCGTAAATTCGTTCGAGGGAGTGGAGAATATCGTCGGCCTCTGCCAAGCCGGGGATCACATCTGCTGCCCCCTGATAAATTGCCCAGCGCCGCTCTGCAGGCTCGATGTGGCGACGGGGGTGATGAGTCAGGATCACAGGGATGTTGGGCAGCTTACTTTGGCACTCTCGACAAAAGGCATAGGGGTTAAACAGCCCCGTCGTCATGTCCACCACCATCAGATCCAAATCCAGAGGCTGACTTGCTGCCACCTCCAGCAGATCTTCACGCGGGGAAACCAGCACCACAGAGTGCCCCTGAGACTCCAGCGCCAACTTCCAGAGATGAATTTGCGAGGGCTGGCCCTGAGCTAGCAGTATGGTTTTGCTCACCGTAGATGGAGAGATGTGAGTAGAAGGGAAGGCGAAGGCTTGCACCACTTGATGATCCGTTATACGTCAGAATCTTGTGCAAGGCGCAATGTAGCATCCTTAAGAGGAGCAAATGGTGACCGGATATACAAGTGCTGCTGTTTAGGCCCAACACTCTACAAATTAAATCCGGATTAAATCCGGATCCCCAGCAGCCGACAGCCCATTTCTGGGTGCGGCCTGTCCGACGGCCTCAACGTTTGTCTTGCTCAATTCAATCTGGGATCCCTTCTTTCTCGCTTTCCAATTCAGCTTGCAGGGCCTGCCACTCTTCCGGAGACAGCGAGTGGAGTTTCTCTTGAAGTTGCTGGGTCTCAAAGCTGGCCCACTGAGCCTTCAGGGTCATTTCCCCCCGCAGCACCCGCCTCAGGTAGCCAAAAGTCCACCCCAAGCAGGCCAATAGAAGCACCACGCTCGATATCTGCTGCGCGGCCCCCGTATCCAAGCCCGCCCAAAGCAGCAGGCCGTAGAGGATCCCTCCCCCCAACAGCAGGGCTAAGCCTATAGCAAGAACATCCAATCTGCGCATGGCTCAGTGAACCGACAAACGGCTGACCTTACAGCGACCGGGGCTTGGGCCGGAACGTCATGAAGGGAGCCAAGAGCACCATGCCGGGAAAGAAAAACAAGACCAAGAAAAACATCAACACCTTTTCCCAAGCACTGCCTGAAGTCCAGCGTTTGTCCACGTACAGCAGAGACAACAGAGGCAGCACCAGCAAATAGAGAACAGCCAAACCGGCATAAGTTAACCCAATCAACGATGTAGTAGAAGCCATGTCGAGTGCGCTCCGCAGCTAGACCTATGTCCAACAAATCTAACAGGATTGTAAAGGGATTTGTCAGCTTGGGGGAGTTCGTAACTCAGCCAACTGACCACAAACTGACTACAAGCTGGTGCTGATCGCCCCAACGGGGCAGGTGGCAACACACTGTTCGCACATGACACAGCGGTTGCGAGAGAACTCCAGCTTCCAGTTGGGAGCAGAAATCTTCAGGGCCTCGGTTGGGCAAACTCCCGTACACAATCCGCAATCCACACACAAGTCTGGGTCAATCTGAATTTCCTTGGCCCGTTCTGTCACCTCAATGCCCAAAGACTGCACCCACTCCAAGCCTGCTTCCACCTGGTCGATATCCCCCGACAGCTCCACCACCAAAGTACCCACTTCGTTGGGGGCTACCCTGGCGCGCACGATATTGGCAGCCACATCGAAGTCTTTGGCCAACCGATAGGTGAGAGGCACATTCACCAAATGGCGGGGGAAAATGAGGGTGACTCGTTTGCGCACGGATCTTGAGTGTTTTGAGTGCAGCAACTTCCTTCAGTATGGCAGGCTTGTGAGGTTCAGTTTGGCCGTGAATGCAGCTCACTTCCACCCTCCACAGGACACCCAAGGCGAACCCCACAGCGGTAGGGCGGGGCTTTGAACCCAGTTTTTCGGTGAGCTCAGCTTCTTGGGAAGATCACCAGAGGCAGCGCGTGAGACAACGGCGCCATTATCAGCGTGCCCCTCCCACCAAAAGCCATCTGTGGAAGCCGACCCAGAGCCTGCCACAATAAGATAGAGAGCATCCCCAATCCCTATGGACTCATCTTTTGCTCGGCCCCGCCTCAACTCAGAGCAGTACCGGCAGATGCTGGTGCGGGATGGCGAGCGTCGCTTCCGCGAGTGGCACACGGCCTTCCTCAAGTACCAACGGCAGTTTTTGCAGGAGATGAAGCAACTGCGTCTCCAGGGTTCTTTGCATCGCTGAATGGTTAATGCCCACCGTCCCCACCTTGCACCCGCTGCCAGTCTTTTCCAAGCCCGATCCCTCCCCAGGGCCTACGGCCCGCCAAGACGAAGGGCAAGAAACTTTGGAATTGTTGGAGTGGCCCCGCCTCTGTCAACACTTGGCCACCTTTGCGGCCACACCCTTGGGCCGTCGTGCCTGCTTGGAGCTGGATCCCTGGCAGAGCCGCGCCGATAGCGAAGCCTACCTTGAGCAGACGGAAGAGGCGATCCGCCTCGATCGCACACAGGCGGGGGGCCTTTCCATGGCAGGGATCCACAACCTGCTGCCGGCTTTGGAACGGGCTGAACGGGGGGGGATCCTGAGCGGGGAAGAGCTGGTGCAGATTGCTACAACTCTGGGGGCGGCCCGCCGCATTCGTCGTCTGATCGACGACCACGACCATCTGCCACGCTTGCAAACTTGGGTGAGCACCCTGCGCACCTACCCGGAGCTGGAGCAGGAGATCTTCCGCTGCCTGGAGGAACATGGCGAGGTGCGGGACAGCGCCAGCCCTACCCTTGCGGATCTGCGCCAGCAGCAGCGGCGGCAACGCAGCCAGATCCAGGAGCGCCTGCAACAGTTGATGAGCCAGTACCCCCAGGCGCTGCAGGACAACCTGATCGGCCAGCGGCAGGGACGGTTTGTCCTGATGGTCAAGGCCACCCATCGGGATCTCATCCGCGGCATTGTGCATGACAGCTCTGCCAGTGGGGCCACCCTCTATGTGGAGCCCTACGCCGTGGTGGAACTGGGCAACCGCTGGCGAGAAACCCAAGTTCAGATTCAGGCGGAGGAAGAGCGGATCTTAGCCGCGCTCTCGGCTCAGGTGGCCTCCGTCGCCACCGATCTGGAGCATTTGCAGGGGGTGATGGTGGGGTTGGATGTGGCTCTGGCTCGGGGTCGCTACAGCCTCTGGCTGGACGGCAATCGTCCCCAGTTTGTCTCGGCAGGATTGCGCCTGCGTCAGGCCAAGCACCCCCTGCTGCTCTGGCAATCTCGCGCCGCTGCCCCTTCGGAGGGTCAAGGCTCTGCTGTTGTCCCTATCGACTTCACCCTCTCGGACTCGATTCGGGTCGTAGTCATCACCGGCCCCAACACCGGCGGCAAAACCGTTGCCTTGAAAACCCTGGGGCTGTTGGTGCTCATGGCCAAGGCGGGGATCTTCCTGCCGGCTCAAGATCCGCCCCAACTGCCTTGGTTCGACAGGGTTTACGCCGACATTGGGGACGAGCAGTCGCTGCAACAAAATCTCTCCACCTTTTCAGGGCACATCCGCCGCATCAGCCGCATGGTACAGGCCCTGCAGTCCACTCCAGAGCCGGCCCTTGTCCTGTTGGATGAGGTGGGGGCGGGCACGGATCCCACCGAAGGAGCTGCCCTGGCGGCTGGGCTGTTGGAGTATCTCTCGGAAAAGGCGCTGCTCACCCTGGCCACCACCCACTACGGCGAGTTGAAGGCCCTGAAATACCAACATCCCTGCTTTGAAAATGCCTCGGTGGAGTTTGATGAGGTCACCCTGGCCCCCACCTATCGCCTTTTGTGGGGGATCCCAGGCCGCTCCAATGCCTTGACCATTGCTCAACGGCTGCAGTTGGATCCAGAGATTCTGCGGCGGGCCCAGCAGCACCTGCAGGGGGAAAGCCAGGTGGATCAGGTGATTGCCGGGCTGGAAGCGCAGCGAGCTCAATTGGAAGAGCGGGCGGCCCAGGTGGGATCCCTGCATCGAGAGCTGGAGAGCCTATATCAACAAATGCAACAGCGTAGCCGCCAAATCGCCGAGCGAGAAGCCCGGCTGGAGCAGAAGCAAAACCAAGAACTGCAAGCCCTGTTGGCTGCTGCCCGTCAGGAAGTGGCTGCCGCCATCCGCAAATTGCAGCAGGGAGAGGATCCCCAACGCATTACTGCCGAGCTGGCGCAAATCCAGCAGCGCTACTCTCCCCCACCGCCGCCTGTGGATATGGAGTTTGTGCCAGAGGTGGGAGATCGGGTGCGGCTGAGAGGCTTGGGGCAGACGGGAGAGGTGATCGCCATCGAAGGAGATGTATATGTAGTGCGCAGCGGCATCCTCAAATTCACAGTGCCACGGGGGCAGTTGGATCCCATTGACGAACACCAGGCCAAGCAGCGCCAACGCCCCAAAGCCCCACCTCCCTCCCCTGCAGCCACAGCTCCCCTGAACCTGCGCACCAGTCAGAACACCCTCGATCTGAGGGGAAAAACCGTTGCCGAGGCCGAGGCCATTTTGGAACAGCACTTTGCCCAAGCTCCCCCCGGCCCTGTCTGGATCATCCACGGCCACGGCACAGGGCGCTTGCGGGCCGGCGTACAAGCTTACTTGCAAAATCACCCCCGCGTTCAGCGTTTTTCAGCCGCTGATCCCCAAGACGGCGGTACTGGAGTGACCGTGGCTCACCTGCAATGAGGCTTACCGGTGCCGGAGGGGACTCAGATCCAGATCAGATCCAAAGCCGAGATAAAGCTCCGGGCCCCAAGGATCCACAGGGTTTCCGAGGGCTATCATCTCCAGACAGCCGTGAGCTCAAGCTTCCCTCCCCCCTTCGGAAGAGAGACTAGGGAGGGTTAAGTTGGCTTTATTGGGTCGGAGACCGAACAAGGGCTGGCGATTGTCTCAAGCCTGACTCTGGAGCACTGCCGCTGCCGAGCTGACGGGCTGGGATCCCCTCTGTTGTCGCCGGCTTCGCCAGAGCCAGTAGCTCCGCAGCAGTTGGCCATCTCCAATGAGCTTCAACATCACCGCCACCGTCGCACCTGTCCAACTGAGAGGCCCAAAGGCGGTGCCTGCTGCTGCCAACAGCGCCAACCCAGAAAGATTTAGCCCCAAGCCTTGCACCCACATCCACAAGATAGTCTCGCGTTCTGACATCTGCCCGCTCCTAGGGGAGAAATAGGATAGCCCTACTGTCCTGAATCTGAGCGGAGACGGGGATGGGGTTGAACCTTGGCACGGCTGCCCAAAGCTGCACACTTGGGGGGGGCGGTACTCCCTAGGGATTGGCTGCTTGACCCATCCACTCCTGCAATCGGGCCAGGGCCAGCCGCTTTTGGGCGGCAGAGCGTACCGTACCCTCCGTGAGCCGATTGAAGCCATGCACCAACCCCTTGCCCCCCAAAGCCACCAGCGTCACCCGATGGGTTTGGCCTGGCTCAAAACGCACCGCATTGCCGGAAGGAATGTTGAGGCGCATGCCAAAGCTGGCGGCGCGATCGAAAACCAGGGCCCGGTTCACCTCGAAAAAGTGAAAATGGGATCCCACCTGAACGGGCCGATCCCCTCGGTTGGTGACCTCTAGCGTCACGGTGGCCCGCCCGACGTTGGCCTGGATGGGATCCTCTGCCAGCAGCAGTTCCCCTGGGATTAGGGCTGGCTCCGCGTTGGCGCCAGGCGTGGTTTTGGATTTGCGGCCAGAGGGCATGGGGACAACCTCCTGAAGTTTTTCGGTCTTTGGAGCATCTGGGGGATCCCTGAAAGCGGGCAGCCCCGACGCTAGCGAATGGGATGGTGCAAGGTAACCAGCTTGGTGCCGTCGGGAAAGGTGGCTTCCACTTGGATTTCGGGGATCATCTCCGGGATCCCGGGCATTACGTCCTCGCGGGTCAGCCACGTCAGCCCCTCGCTCATCAATTGGGCGACCGTTTTCCCTTCCCGCGCCCCCTCCAAAACCGCTGCGCTCAAGTAGGCCACTGCCTCAGGGTAATTGAGTTTGAGGCCCCGCTGCCGCCGATCCCGAGCCAACTGGGCAGCCAGGTAGATCAACAACTTGTCTTTCTCCTGGGGGGATAAGTACACGGGACAACCTCAAAGATACAAAAGGATACAGGGGGGACAGCAGCAGGCCCAGTTGGCCTAGAGTTGACTCAACTTTATATCACCTCTGGGCAAAAAAAGGGGTCTAGGCTAGAGGGGATTTCCCTTTCTCCTGCACAACCCACAGCCTCAACCTCTTTCGGCATTGGGTGTTGCGACTCCCTTCCTGGGCAACCCGTCATGAAAGAGTAACAATAGATGCATACAGATGTATTTAGACGCGAAAGTTTGTCTAGATTCGTATCTCAACCCTGAGTTGGTCTATCCTGGAGCAATTTACCGGCTCTGTTTAGCACTTCCCTTTAGATAGATAGGTGTTGACTGGGTTCTTTTGATCGGCTATGAAACTCGAACTGACTCCCCGCCAGCGGAAGATTCTCTGGGCGACGGTGCGCAGCTACATTGCGACGGCTGAACCTGTCGGTTCCAAAACCTTGGCCCAGTCCTATAACTTTGGGGTGAGCACGGCCACCATTCGTAACGACCTGGCCACCCTTGAGCAGGTGGGGTTACTGTTTCAGCCCCACACCTCTGCGGGTCGGGTTCCCTCCGACTTTGGCTATCGGGTTTATGTCAACGATTTGTTGACCTCCGCCAACAGCGGTGGGATCCCTCACGATGCTCCTCAGCCGGATCCCCATCCTGCCCTGCAACAGTTGATGGATCAGCTTGGCCGTGAGCTGGGAGATGACTTGGACAGTCTCCTACAAAGGGTGGCCCAGCTTTTGGCCCATCTGAGCGGTTGCATTGCTCTTATCACCCCTCCTCAGGGGCCGGTGGTAGCCATTCATCATGTGCAGTTGGTGTCGGTAGCGCCAGGGCGGGTGATGGTGTTGGTGGTAACCGACTCCTATCAAACCCATTCAGCTCTGGTCAGCCCCCCCGACTGGCCCAGCGACTCCCGAGAGGATTTGGAAGATGAATTGCAATTGCTCAGCAACTTTCTCACCCTGAAGCTGCGGGGCAAAACCTTTGCCGAGTTGCAGGATCTGAGCTGGCTGAAACTGGATGAAGAATTTCGTACCTACGGCCATTGGCTCCAGCAACTGCTGCGCTCGGTGGTGCAACGCTGTCTACAGCCCTCTCTGGGGCAGGTGTTCAGTGCCGGTATGGCCGAGTTGATGCGTCAGCCGGAGTTTTCCCAGGCCCGGCAGGTGCAGGCAGTGATGCAGTTGATCGAGGAGGGAGCCAAGCAACTTCAGGGGATGATTGGGCTCCATTTTGCCGATGGGGGTTTGCCCTCTCTGCCGAGCTCAACGGAGATGGATCAGGAGTCGGGACAGTCTGCCCGCAAGACCCCGGTGATCATCTACATTGGCAGCGAGAATCCACTGGAGTCTCTGCACCACTGTACGGTTATCGCCTCCACTTACCACCGTCGCTCAGCTCCTCTGGGTACGGTCACCTTGCTGGGGCCGACCCGAATGGCCTACGAGCGCAGCATTGCTGCTGTGCAGGCGGTGGCCTCTCATCTGACCCGAGCTCTTGCCTAAGGGATCCCATAGCGGCAGGTAGGGTCTGGGTTGTACGTGAGCAATAGCAAGCTGTGGCCAGGCTCTCTCCTCTCCACCTGCGGGTACAGTGCGCCATTCGGCAGCAGCAACTTCTTCACCCTGGCCAGCGACTGCTGGTGGCTTTTTCGGGCGGGCAAGATTCTTTTTGCCTGCTCCAGATCTTGCGGGATTTGCAGCCTCGCTGGGGCTGGCAGATATTTGTTCTGCATTGTGATCACCGCTGGTCGGCAGATGAAACGGAGTGTGCTCGCTTTTTGCAGGGGTGGCTGCAGCAGCAGGGACTGCCTCATGCCGTTGAGACTGCGGATCCCATCCGCCGAGATGAGGCAGGGGCCAGGGCTTGGCGCTACCAACAACTGGACAAATGGGCCCGCATCTGGGATTGCAGCGCCGTGGTGATGGGGCATACGGCCACGGATCGAGCAGAGACGTTTTTGTGGAACTTGTTGCGGGGAACAGGAGCCGCCGGGCTGAGCAGCCTGGATTGGCAGCGTCGCCTGGACGACCGGGATCCCACCTCTGCCCAGGTGGTGCGACCCCTGCTGGGTCTATACCGTTGGGAAACCGAACAATTTTGCCAGCAGCACCAATTGCCGGTCTGGCCGGATCGCAGCAACCAAGATCTGGCCCATTGCCGCAACCGTCTCCGCCTGGAGGTGATGCCCTACTTGAAGCAGCACTTTAATCCGCAACTGGAAGCGGCCCTGAATCGGGCTGCCACGCTGCTCCAAGCAGAACATGAGCTGGTGGTAGCCCAAGCAGCTCAGCTATGGCAGCAGGTGTATGAGCCCGCTTTGCCAGGGCTGCGACGGGATCCCTTGCGGGCTGCCCCCTTGGCTCTGCAGCGGCAGGTGATGTTTCAATTTTTGTCTTTGGTGCTGCCCCACCACCCCACCTTTGACCAGGTAGAAGCCGGGATCCAGCTCTTAAAAGCAGACCGAGGCAGCCGTAGCCCCGATTATCCAGGTGGGCACTGGCTGGAAGTGAAAGGGGATCACTTGGTTTGTTTCCATTAATTTTTCCATTAATTCCACTTCCCCGAAGGGAAGCGACTATGTTCCGGAGAGAATATGACTGAACAGCATCATCGTTTCCATTAATTCCACTTCCCCGAAGGGAAGCGACCCTAAGCGATCTTCGTAAAGTGAATTCGGCTTTAGCGTTTCCATTAATTCCACTTCCCCGAAGGGAAGCGACTGATTCATTAATAGTAAGTATCACCACTGATTGTGGCAATACTTGGATACGATTAGCATCTTATGGTAATAATACAGGCCCGAGTCCATTGGCTACAGCACCTGATATGACCACTGCATTTGTACCTACCCCATCACAATGGGCAACCAAGACAATAGATTTAAGCCCGTATGCTTCTCAAACCGCCGCCAGAATCAGATTCCAATTGCGAAGTGGATGGGGAAATGTTACTTATCTGGATGATATAAACATTAGTGCTGCAACCAATACACCACCAAGCGCTTCTTTTAATGTTTCATCAACTAACATCTGTGCAGGGCAAAGTATTACATTTACCAATACATCTACCAATGCTACTTCCTATAGCTGGTCCTTCCCCGGCGGAACTCCTTCAACAAGTACGGCTGCCAGTCCTACTGTAACATTTAATTCAGCGGGGACATATACTGTAACATTAACAGCTAGCAATTTAAACGGAACAAACACGGCAACAGCCAGTATTGTGGTGAACCCTTTGCCCACACCTACTATAAGTGGTGGCGGTACTATTTGTCAGGGAAGCTCTGTAAATCTTACTGCTTCTGGTGGTAATAGTTTTACTTGGAATACAGGTGCTAATACTGCTTCCATCAATGTAAGCCCTGCATCCACTACTACCTATACCGTTACAGCCACAGCTACTAACGGATGTACAGCAACTGCCACTGCATCGGTTACAGTACTTAACTGTTCTTCGCTGGATGAAGTGATGAATACCTCCAACTTTTTGGTGTATCCCAATCCAGCTACTGATATGATTACCATTGCTCTGCAATTGGCTTCTGCCGAACCGTTGAAAGGAGAACTGATGACAACACTAGGTCAGGTGTTGCAGCAATTTACCATTGCTCCATCTCAGCAGCAAATAACTTTGATCACAGACGGATTGTCTTCTGGAATTTATCTTCTTAGAATATCTGACGGAAAACAAGCGATAACACAACGCATCATGGTTGTAAAATAAATCAGAAAGCCCCGGTTACGGGGCTTTTTTGTTTGTGTTTTCTTACTAGGATTAAGCAATGATAGTCTTTGAAAATTCTTCGCAGAATGTGCGTATCTCATTTCGAACCATACGAAATGCATGCATAATTTCTTCTTCACTTCCGGTTGCTTTGGCAGGATCAGAAAAACTATGATGTATGCGAATGGAATTACCTGGTATGTACGGACAGTTTTCTCTGGCATGATCACATACCGTGATGATGTAATCAAAGGGTATGTTTAAGTATTCATTTACATGGTTGCTGGTATGATGACTGATATCAATTCCATCTTCCTTCATGATTTGTATGGCTCTCGGATTTACGCCATGCATCTCAATACCGGCACTGTAAATATGAGCTTTACCTTGTAACAGATTTTCTAAATAACCATGTACCATTTGACTACGGCAGCTATTACCTGTGCATAAAACCAAGATTTTTTCATGCTATGAATTTTTTAATTTAATACCTCCAACTGTTAGCGATGGCTACCAACGATAACATAATGGGTACTTCTATGAGTACACCAACCACCGTGGCTAACGACGCACCTGAATTAAGACCAAAAAGTGATATGGCCACGGCAACTGCGAGTTCAAAAAAATTACTGGCACCAATCATCGCAGCCGGTGCACAAACCGGATGTGATAAACGGAGCAATTTTCCACCCAGCCAGGTTATAAAAAATATGAAGTAGGTTTGAATGGTCAGTGGTATGGCTATCAACAAAACGGTGTATGGATGATCCAGTATGTGTTCGCCCTGAAAGGCAAAGAGTAAAACCAGGGTTGAAAGCAATGCTAGTATGGAAACAGGACGAAGTGCCGGAAGAAATTTTTGTTCAAACCAATCCTTTCCTTTTCGTTGAAGCAATATCCGATTGGTCAGATAGCCCGTAGTTAGCGGTATAACAACAAAAACAACCACCGAAGTAATCAGTACTTCATACGGTATCTGTATGTTGGTTACTCCCAGCAGCCATTTTACAATGGGTACAAATGCAACCGGCAGAATAAGATCGTTGACTGAAACTTGTATTAACGTATAATTGGCATCGCCTCTTACCAAATAACTCCACACAAACACCATGGCTGTGCAGGGTGCGGCACCCAGCAGAATGGCGCCTGCCAGGTACTGGTCTGCATCTTCCGGAGTGATCCAGGTAGCATACAGATTTTTAAAGAAAATCCATCCAAACAATGCCATGGTGAAAGGTTTGATCAGCCAGTTTACAGTAACTGTCAGCGCCAGCCCTTTCCAATTTTTTGAAACACCGCCTATCGATGAAAAATCAATCTGTACCATCATCGGGTAGATCATCATCCAAACCAACACCGCTACCGGAATGTTGATGGTATATATCTGCCAGCTTTCAAGCACCGAAACAGAATTCCCCAGTATTTTCCCAAGACCAATGCCTGCAGCAATGCATAGCGAGACCCAAACGGTAAGGTATTTTTCAAAAAACTTCATGGGTTGAAATTTAATTACAGCGTTTCCATTAATTCCACTTCCCCGAAGGGAAGCGACTCCCCCCCGTTATAACCCTTGCCCAGAGGTCTTGTTTTCGGCTGCAATTTCCCCTTGTTTTTCTCCGCCGAGGGGCCTGAAACCCTTGCCCAGAGCGGGATCGACCGGGTCAACGGAAGAATCAGGGTTTGAGGTTTGTCGCCGACCCTGTCGCTAACTGGGTTGGTGTAGAAATGGACATGGATCCCTGTGTGGAGGTTGCTGGGGAGCTGCTCCTGAGACGCTGAAGTAGGGGGCCAATGGGGCGAAAAAAGGACTCCGTCCCGCTGGCGCGATGAGAGGCTAGGGAGCAACGACATAGCGATCTTGGGAGAGGCGCTCGTTACCCCGATACACGCTCACCTGCAAATGCTGGGGATCCAGCCGGTGCCCCTCTACACGGATGGGCGGGATCCTCAGGGCGCGGCGGGATCCCCGTCCCAGCACGGACACAATCAGGTTTGGGCCGCGGATCTGAACTCGTAGGCGCACCGGCCAGGGGAAAGGGTTGCGCAGCTTGAGGTCGGCCAAGCCGTACCAAACGGTGGCATCTAAGCCAGGGGGCACCGACTCTACCTGCCGGTAATGGGGGTGCCTCTCCACCACCTCCAGCCCTGCCAACAGAGCGGCATTGTAAAGGCTAGAGGACACCTGACAGATTCCTCCCCCAACCGAATCCAGGGTTTCGGCCACCATAAACACCGGCGCGGGCACATAGCCTCGTTCCAGGCTGCGCGGCCCCACCACTTGGTTGAAGGAAAAAATCACTTCTGCCTGTTCCTGTGAGCGTGTCGCAGGCATGATGTAAACTCCATCCAGGCTTTGGACGGCTCGGCGAATGTTGTGGAGTTGAGAAGGAGTGCGCTCCTGCAAAGAAGTAACGTATTGGCTTAGGGTTGTTGGCGTGGGATCCGTCCACCACAAGGCCAGAAGGGCCAGTAGCGCCCCCACCAGCACAGCCAACCTCCGCAGGTCAACCCTTCCTCTCACCTCACACCTTGCCCGTCAGAAGGGGTTTCAAGGACTCCGTCCCGCTGGCGCGAGCGGGCAGTTGGCGGGAACCGGTCGCGACCAGCAGCTCTTGGGCGCGGGTACCTGCCGGCAACGTGCGGGATGGGCGTAGGGCCACCAGAGCAGAGCCTTGAGCATCCACCTGAAAGTCACCACAGTGGAGGAACTCGCCATTATCCAGCTTGAGCCAGAGGGAGTAGCGCTCCCCCGCCACCGGTTGGGGCAGATCCCGTGCGGCCAAGATAACCTCCTGCCAGTCTCCTGGGCGAAACAGCACGTTGGCCGTCCCCGCCTCCCCCTGCAAATGCACCAGACGGGATCCCGGCTGTTGCAGGAGATGAGACAATGCTCGCACCGGCTCTAACTGGGCCAGTTGCAGTGCTTGCCGCAGTCGCCAGTTGTCCAAGCTGAGCAGAACCAAAATTGCCGCCACCAAGCCTCCCAACCAGCGCCACCCCACCCCAAAAGCAGGCAGTGGAGAGTGAAGGGGGACTGCCATCTCCTGCTCGCGTAAGCCGATAGCCCCCACCTCTGCCATCACCTTATCGCGCAAGCTGGCAGGCGGGAGTACTCCTGGCAATCCGTAGGGCAACAATTCCAAGGTTTCTTGCAAGGCTTGCAGTTCGGCCACCAGCCGAGGGTCTTGAGTTAGGCGTGCCTCTAGAGCACTCACCTGTTCAGGAGATAAGTCCCCCAGCAGATAGCCGGCCAGTTCTTCCCGTTCCTCTGTTAAAGGGGGCGAGGTGGATAAGGACTCCGTCCCGCTGACGCGATCAGACATGGCCATCCCGACACCAGAACTCAACTCCAAACCTAGGACTCCGTCCCGCTAACGCGAAAGGACGCGGTCCCGCTAACGCGAGCAGAAACCCAGAAGGGCGCGCAGGGATCCCCGCAATTTGCAGAGAGCTTGGCGAGAGCGGGTCTTAACCGTCCCCAACGGGATCCCCAATTGGCGAGCAATGTCCGCCTGGCTCAACCCTTGGTAATAGAGCAACTCCAGGATCTGCCGTTGGTTTTCGGGCAATTGGCTGAGGGCCGCTTGCACCGCTTGCCGCCGCTCCTCGATGGAAACCTGCTCAAAAGGGAACCGAGTCTTGCTAAAGGACTCCGTCCCGCTGACGCGAAAAGACTCCGTCCCGCTGACGCGATCGGCGCTGAGAATGGTCTGCCAGCGTTTCAAAAGAAGTTGGTGGCTGCCCTGAGAACGCAGACGGTCAATGGCCCGCGAGCGGGTCAGGATGCACAAAAAACTGCTCAGGGATCCCCGCCGCTCGCGCGACTCGGACGGAGTCCTTGGATCACAGCCAACCTTGCGCCACAGCTCGACAAACACCTCCTGAGTCAGGTCTTCTGCCTCGGCCACGTGGCCCAGGATCTTGAAGGCCAGCCCATAGACCAAGCCGGCATAGCGATCGTAGAGCGCAGCCAGAGCAGCAGGTTGCCCCGCCTTGAGCGCTTCCATCAGCTCCCAATCGGCGCGGGATGACCAATCTCTCACCCGCTCACGCCAGCGGGACGGAGTCCCTGGTTGCTCACCCATGCTACACCCAGTTTCGCCCCACACAACTAGAGGATAAACCTGCCCGATCGCGCCAGCGGGACGGAGTCCTTAAGTCTACCCCCTCAGCCACGACGGGCCGCCCATTCCAGGCTGAGCAAGGCCGTGTTCACCAGCAAGGCCAGGGATCCCACCGCCAGGGATCCGGCCCAGATCTTGTCGTAGCGACCGGCCTGGGCAATGCCATCGAACAGCAGGGTGCCCAGTCCTCCCGCCCCAAACTTGGCCCCCACGGTGGCAATGGCAATGGCCACAATCGCCGCCAAGCGCAGCCCTGCCAAGACAATCGGCAGCATGAGCGGCACCTGCACCTGCCACCACCGTTGCCAGAAGTTCATCCCCATGCCCTTGGCCGCTTCCAGAATGGCAGGCTCGACCGAGCGCAGGCCCACGCAAAAGTGGCGCACCAAGATCACCTGCGTGTAGATCACCATCGCCACCACCACCGAGCGGGCATTCAGGCCAAACCAGGGCACCAACAAAATAATCAAAGCCAGGCTGGGCACCGTGTACAGGATGCTGAGGATCCCCATGACCGGCAGGGCCAACCAGCGCACCTGATGGATCAGCAGGGCCAACGGCAGCGCCAGCACCACCGCCATGCCCAGGGTCATCCCCACCATCGCCAAATGCTCTTGGGTGAGCTGCCACACCAGGCCGGGATGGCTGAGGAGATAGCTCACGCGGATCCCCCCTCCAGCATGGCCAAGCTGCGAATGTGATCCAAGGTCAGAACCCCGATGGCCCGCCCGTCTTCCCACACCGTCAGGGCTGCCGCCCCTGTGCGCAACAGCAGGGACAAGGCTTGCCGCAAAGTTGCCTGGGGCCTCACCATCGCTCCCTCCTGGATTTTGTGATTGTGAGGGATCCGGGCCATCGCCGTTTCTACCCGCAGCACACTCAGTTGCCGCACCATGTCATCTGCCCCCAGCAGTTCCTTAACAAAGGGAGTAGCCGGTTGGGTGAGCAGCCGAAAGGGAGTATCGAACTGCACCACCCGCCCCTTCTGCATCACCAAAATGCGATCCGCCAGGCGCAGCGCCTCCTCCACATCGTGGGAGACGAACAGGATGGTTTTTTTCAATTGCCGTTGCAGGCGCAGGATCTCATCTTGCAGCTTGCTGCGGGTAATGGCATCGATGGCCCCAAAAGGCTCGTCCATCAGCAGCAGCCCTGGATCCCCGGCCAGGGCCCGAGCCAGACCGACCCGCTGTTGTTGTCCGCCCGACAGTTGAGCAGGGTAGCGGTTTCTGTACTCATGGGGGGGCAAATTAACCAAGCTGAGCAGCTCGTCCACCCGCTCGCGGATGCGCTCCTTCGCCCATCCCAAAAGTCGCGGCACCACCGCCACATTCTGGGCCACCGTCATGTGGGGAAACAGCCCCGATTGCTGGATAACATAGCCGATCCGCTGCCGCAGAGCCGTGACGGGAAACTGGCGGATATCCCGCCCGTCCAAGCGAATCTGCCCCTGGGTGGGATCCAGTAGGCGATTCACCATTTTCAGAAGGGTGGTTTTGCCGCAGCCAGAAGGCCCCAAAATGACCACCAACTGGCCCGACTCCACGGAAAAACTGCACTCGTCCACAGCCGGCTGGGAACTGTGGGGAAAGCGCAGCGACACCCGCTCGAACTCAACGGTGCTCACCTCAGGGCCTCGTGCAAGGGCAAGATTATTTCTTCAGGATGCCGGCTTCCACCAAGAAGGCTCTGGCCACCTCCGCCGGCTCCTTGCGGTTGCCGCTCACCTCGTAGTTCAACCGCTGCATCACCTCATCCGTCAGCAGAGGGGAGAGGGCATTCAAAGCAGCGGCAATGCCGGGGTTGGCCTCCAGGGTATCCTTGCGCACCACCGGCGCCACCTGGTAGGGGGGGAAAAGCTGCTTGTCATCCTCCAGCAGCACCAGGTCAAAGGCGGCAATTTCCCCATCGGTGCCAAAGGCCACCGCCACATCCGCTTCCCCATTGACCAAGCCCTGGTAGCGCAGGCCGGGATCCACCGCTTTGTAGGCTTTGAGCCGAAAATTGCCGTAAGCTGCTTGGATCCCGGGTAGTCCATCTTCGCGGGCTTGAAACTCCGGCGGCCCGATCATCACCAGCTCGCCCGCTTTGGCCACCATGTCCGAGATGGTGGCGATGCCCAGCTCAGCCGCTCTAGTTCGGGTCATGGCCAGGGCCTGAGTGTTGTTCATGGGGGCGGGATCCAGCCAAATCAATCGGAACCGGCTCTCGTACTCGCGGGCCACCGTCGCGTACACCTCTGCCGGGTCGCCGCTGGTGGGCAGTTTAAGCACCGTCAGCAGGCCGGTGCCGGTGTACTCTGGGTAGAGATCGATCTCGCCGCTCAGCAGGCCCGCATGAGCTACCGGCGTGCCCCCCAGGTTGAGCTTGCGCTCCACCGTGAACCCTGCCGCCTCCAGGGCCAAGGCATACATTTCCCCCAGAATAAACTGCTCGGTAAAGTCCTTGGAGCCGACGATGATGGGCCTGGCGAGGCCCCTCTGGGGAGCGAGAACAAGAACCGCCAGCCCCGACAGGGCTAGCAGGGCCAAGCGACGAGTGGTTTTCAGCATAGACAAGGTGAGAAGGGATCCCAAACTCAAGATCAAGGGGCCCTGCCAAGAGAGTTCCGGCCTGGGCCAGGAAGTTTTGGCTGTCAAACCACCATTAAACCATTATTTTCCCTGAGCCTTGACATACTCCCCTGCCTAAAGGCAGGGGATTCTGGTTCCTGGTTCTGCGACAGCACTTACCGTGTCAGGTTGCCCCTCCACAGCAGCGGTGCTCATCTCCCCAGGCGTTCCCCCTTTCGGGGCGGTTCCCTTTTGCCCAAAGGTACCGTTGCTCCACTCCTCACCCAACAGCTCCAACCCTTTGCGCAGGATGTTGATGGCCGCATTCTCATCCCGGTCGATCACCACCCCACACTGCGGGCATTGATGGGTGCGAGTGGACAGCGTCTTCTTCACCCGGTGGCCACACCGAGAACAGTCCTGACTGGTGTACTGGGGCGGCACGGCCACCACCACCTTGTTGAAGACCTTCCCGTAGGAGTCCAGCCACCCGGTGAATAAACTCCACCCGGCATCGTGAATAGTGCTCCGCACCGCTTACGCGAGCGACTTGGCCAAGTGGTGATTCCGCACCAAGTTGCGCACCGGCAAGTCCTCATACGCCACGATGTCGCTAGACAAAGCGCTCCGCGCCGCCGTAGGCGAGCACTACGCACCGGGCCAGCTTGATGACCCAGTCTCTACGCTGGCGTTGGACTTTGAGATGCACCTTGCCCAGCCGCTTCCTCTGCTGGTGGTAGTTCTTGGATTGGGGTTTGGCCCCTCTCCGAAACTTTCTGCTCAGTCTCCTTTGCTGTCGCTTCAACCTCCTCTCGGCACGACGCAAAAACTTGGGACACGGCACAGCGTTCCCATTGCTGTCGGTGTAGAAGTGCATCAAGCCCACATCCAGCCCCACCACCTCGCCGGTGTAGCCCACCTTCTCCCGACGCTCCACGTCCAGGCAGAACTGGGCGTAGTAGCCATCGGCTCTCCGC
>NZ_JANSIF010000060.1:0-21672 GCF_047461935.1 Synechococcus sp. R55.4
TCAGGGCTTTGCGGGATACCGCCTTCCTGCTCAGAGATAGGCAGGATGCGATCGCTTCTTTCCTGAACCATGTTCAGCAGAGTTCAGCGTGAATGTATCAGGGAGCACGTGCTGGGTGGAGTTTTGGCGATTGCGGCCGCGATTGGCTTGGTGGTCTTGCTGTTGGAAGCGATTCGATATCGCCGCTGGGGATCCGTTCGCCGCTGGCAACCGGCAGTGGGGCTGGGCTTGGTGGCGTTGGCAGCGCTAGGGTGCTGGCTGGGTCAGTTGCCGGATCTGATCCCCCTGGCTTTGTTGTTGGGGGGCCTGGTGGGGGTGGGGTTGCTGGGGTTGAGTGGCTGCGGTCGGGCCGGGCAAGGGCTGGTGGTGCTGTTGCTCAGTTTGGCGGCCTGGCAAAGTCTGGCTGTCGGCTCCCCCGGTCGCATCGGCATTGCGGAGCAACATGGAATGCTGTTTCTGTGGGGCTGCGGCCTGGGGATGGGCTTGGTGGGGATCCCTTTGCTGGGGGTCTTGGCGGAAACAGAAGCCCTGTCCTTGCTGATGGCGCTGGGCCAGGGGTGGAGCGGCATTGCCGCCTTAACCTGGGGATCCCGCCTGCTGGAGATGGGATCCCAGCCGGATCTCCCTTGGCAGGTGCTGTTGCCGGTGGGGCTGGCCGCCCTCAGCTTGGTGGCAGGCACTGTGCCGCTCTTGACCGCCTCAGAAGACTCCCCCGGGCTGCTGTCGGCAGTGGGGCATGGGGTGGGGTGGCTGGTGGCGTTGGCGCTGGCCTTGGCCTTGACCCGCAACGGCCTATACCAGGATCCCTTCTGGGCCTTGCTCTACGGGGTGGGGGTGCTGCTCTCGTGGGCCTTGCTTGCCTTGGAGAACCAGACGGGACGGGGGATCCCTGCGCCAGGGGAACCTGCTCATGTCAGCGGGCCGGAGGCTTTAGCCGGTCGCGTCAGCGTTGCCGAGCAACAAGGACGGCTGCTCTGGCGGGCCTGTGTGGGCCTAACGCTGGTGGGCGGAGGAGCGCTGCTGGCGCTGCGGCTGGGGGGATCCTACGGGGCGGCCCTCTTGGGGCTGGGATGTCTGGCTTTTCCCAGCCGTTGGGGGGCCATGGCCGCTTTGTTTTTGTCGGCCCGCCCTCTGCTGCAAAACCTGTTGCACCAGTTCAACCTGCAGGTTGCCGGGATCGACCTCACCCAACCCTATGTGTCGGCGGCGCTGTACCTGGGAATGGCGGCCATGGCGCTGGCGGCGCTCCTGCACTGGCTGTATGGGCCAGACAAACCCCTGCAGACGGGGATCGCCCTGACGCTGGCTAGCCTGGCTTTGCCGGTGGGGGTGGGCTACTTCATTCACGCTCAGCCGCAAGCGGCCTTCCTGTTGGGAGCCTTGACCACCGCCTTGATCCTGGCGGCGCTGCAGCCCATCCTCCTGCAGCAGGAGGGAAGAGGGGCGGAATCTCTGGGGATCCGAGGTTTGGGCCTGGCTGTGCTTGCCATTCTGGGATCCAACCTCAGCCGCGATTGGACGGTAACCGGCTTCCATGCCACCCGCTGGGAACGGGCGCTGGTGCTGGCCGGGGTGGTCGGGATCCTGGCGTTGATTCTCCTGCTCTGGCAAGGCTGGAGCCTGTGGCAATCCAGGAGAATGCGCGCCCCTGCCCGCTGTTCGCGTTAGCGGTGCGGAGCACTCTGGTTGTGCGGAGATGAAACCCGTTCCCTTGGGCACCCTTGGCACCTGGCAAGGGATCCTCGGCCCAGAACAAACCGCTGAGGCTCTGGGCAACCCCGGTGTGAAGGTGATCGGATCCCCGGCTTTGTTGACGTTGATCGAGCGGTGCGGCCACACCACCTTGCAGCCCTTCTACGAGCCGGAGGAAGCGGCGGTCGGGATCCGCTTTGCCTTGGAGCATCGGTCGGCAGCGGTGGCGGGGGATCCCTTGCAGGTTCGGGTCGAAGTCGTGGCAGTGGAGGGGAGACGCATTCAGTTTCAGGTGGAGATCACCCAGCAGGAGCGGCTGGTGATGCAGGGATCCTACACCTGCCTGGTGGTCGATTTGCCCCGTTTTCTGGCCCGCTATGGATTGACCGCGGAGGATCCCAGTCGGTGCTCAAGCTGTTCGCGTTAGCGGGACGGAGTCCTTTGGGATTGCTGCTGGCCGTCTTTGTGGGAACTCTCTTGTTCTGGCCTCAACAGCTCATTCTGCGCTACCGCAAACCCTGGCAGGGCCCCCTTGCCTGGATCTGGAAATGGCACGGCTGGGGAGGCTGGGCCGTGCGGGGCAGCCGCCGTGGCTGGGAATGGCGTTGGGGATCCCTGCGCCTTCGCGGGCGTTGGCCGGTACAGCGGGGAGAACCTCGCTCCCTCGGAGATTGGCCGCGTTATTGGCCCTACCTGTGGAAGCTGGGCAAGCAACTTCGCATTCAATCCTGGCAAGGCGGCGTAGAAATTGGCTTTGCCGATCCAGCTTTGACGGGGCAATGCTTGGGGCTGATCGCCGCTCTACCTCTTCCGTTGGCTCAACACCTGCGCTTGACCTTCACCCGCATCGGCTGGTGCGGACAGGGATCCCTGGTGGTTCGGTTTCGCGGCTGGCAGGTGCTGGGGCCGGCCTTAAAACTGGGATGGCTCGCCCTTTCGCGCCGGTGGGACAGAGTCCTGCGGGCAACCAGGGGGGATCCCCGGCAGAAATAGCCAATGGGAAAGCTGGCCTCAGGAGAAAAGTGCTGTGGGGGAACCGCACCGCTGACGTGGTCAGACCGGCTGCAGCGCCGGGCGGCAATTCAACAGAGGCATGACCCGTTCCCCAAATCGCTGCACATCGGCAACAAAATCCGGGAATGTGAACAGGATCCCATCGATGCTGGTTTGGCCGGCGATGCGATCCAGTTCTCTTGCCACAGTTTCATAGGAACCGATGAGGGTTGGGATCCCCATAAATGCCTCTGCCTGGTAGCTTTTCACGTTCACCCCCACCGGATCTGTGTTGGCTGCCCCTTTCCAGCCCAGCAGGGCCTCGATATCCCCCCCTTCCATGTAGTGCTCTGCAACAGCTTCGGCTTCCGCGTCGGTTTCTCCCATCACCACAGTAAACAAAGCGTAGGTACCCACAGTGCGTCCCACCCGTTGGCCAAGCTCCTTCAGCCGATCGCTCATGCGACCAGCCTCTTCAACGGGAGCCAAGATGAAGTTGTGGTTGCCCATTTCCGCCGTAAAGCGCATACCCCGCTCTGAGTGCCCTGCGCAAACAATCGGGATCTCCCGCGAAGGGCGAGGCTGACAAACGCAGTCTTCCAACTGAAAATACTTGCCCTGATAAGAAACACGCCCTTGCTCCCAGAGCAGCTTCATCACCTGCACATACTCGGTGGCGTAGTCGTAGCGATAGCTGTAGTATTCATCCCCCGGCCACAGGCCCATTTGCGAATATTCCAGCTTGTTCCAGCCGGTCACGATGTTGAGGCCAAACCGTCCTTTGCTGATGCTGTCCAGAGTGACACACATGCGAGCGGCCACAGCAGGGTGGAGCGTAGGCAGAGCCACCGAAGCGTAGAGATGGATCCTTTCCGTCACCGCCGCCAAGCCCGCCATTAGGGTAAAAGACTCCAAGGCGTGATCCCAAAACTGGGTTTTCCCCTTAAACCCCCGCCACTTCACCATGGACAGGACAAATTCAAAGCCATACCGTTCCGCCAAGAGGGTGATCTGCTTGTTCAGCTCGAAAGTTGGCATATATTGCGGCGAATTCACCGAGATGATCCAGCCGTTGTTGGCGATGGGGATAAACACCCCAAACTGCAGATACCTCATCGTCCAGTCCTCTCTCGATAAAGCCCTTGGGGAAACAGGCCAAAAACCCCCTGCCCTATCTAAGTCGGTCAGAGGCGAGGAAATGGTGTGCAACACTACTGGGTAAGCCAGGAAGGGATCCCGAACGATGTGCTCCCCACCGCCAAGGCAACCAGCGCCGGAACAGCCTCGGCGAGCACAACTTTGATTTGAACAGGTGAAGCAAAAGAAGATAAAGAAGATATCTTGGTCTTGGTTGGCCCCGCCCTTGTAGATCCCATCGCTGCTCCGCTGTTGAGGCCAACTTCAGTACTCCGCACCGCTAACGCGAATCGGTTAGCTAGGGGAATGGGTTTGGGCAGTTCCCAACCTAAGGGGTAGGCGTGGCAGGGGGAATGCGCAGCTCCACAGCCGTGTCCAGGCGGGAGCGTGGGGGTGGGGCTTCTCCCTGAGCCAGTTCTAGGTATTGGGCCAGCGGGTGATTTTCCTTCCAGCGGGATCCCACCTCAGCAGCCATTTGGGTGACTTGGATTTGATAAAGCTGGGCCAGCTCGGCAGCATTGAGGTTGCTCCGCTCCACCTGATCGCGACTGGCCTCGGCCAGGATATCTACCACAAGGTTGCCTTGCTCATCAAACCGCCACAGTTCCAGGCGGCTGCGGGAACGCAGGCTCAACTCCGTTGGCGAAGCTGGTCGAGTGAGGACATCGACGCGGGCGATGACGATGGCTTCCAGGCCCAGGTAATCGAAAAATTGGCCCACCGCCTCCGGCTTGCGGCGATCCCACTCAAACAGCTCGTAGATGGGCCAGCCCACCTTCTGCAAAATGGGCTGAATGCGACGGTTGTCCAGGGGCACCACCTTCTCGCCGTTGGGGATCAAGCCCAGACGCACCGCCTCTATGGCCAGGCGCTGGCCCAACAGTTGGGTATGCTCCAACCCTCCCACCCCCAAAATGCCAAGGCGACGGCGGGGTTGAGGCCGAATGGGCACCTGCAAAACCACATCCACAGGGGTGGTCAGGCCCGCTTGCAGGAGGATCTCCTGCTCTGCCTTTTCATAGTCGGGGTGCCACACCGTCAACAGCCAACGCCCGGCTGGGGCATGGTCTAGCTCAAAAGCGCCCCGCTCATCGGTTTGAATCGGCTGATTGGGGTTCTCCATGCCCTCCAACTGCACCTGTGCCCCCGCCACAGGTTGTCCCACGCTGTTGCTCACCTGCCCCACCAGCCGCGCCGTTCCCTGGGGCTGCCCTTTGTCTTGAAAGGGAAACAACGGCGTCAACCGTGGAATGGGGGTGGCCGGAGCCTGAGCCAGCGCTCCTGAAGTCAGTGCCAGCCAGCCGCAGAGGGCCAGACTGCCTGTTCGCGAGAGCGTCGCGTAGCGATAGCTGATCCTGCGCCGGAGAGGATGGAAGAAGAGAAGAGGCATGGCGAAGGTTGCATCCGGTAATAGCAGTCGGTTCTATTCTGCTTTGCGCCACTGACGGGTGCTGCAGGGATCCTCACCCCGAAAAGGGGTTGTTGGCTTGCCATTGTTGGACAAACACCGGCACCATGTTGCGCACCTGCAGCCGAAACAGGCCCGCTGCTGCATCTTCAAACATCGGATCCCCGCCCACATCATCCCGCCCATAGGCTTCGTAGTAGCGAGCCCGATCCCCAGGCCGATCCCTCTGCAAGTCCACCACCACCACCACCCCGCGGCTGCGCAACTGGTTGGGGGTGAAATTGGGAATTTCCACCGGCACCGTCGGGGCCACAAAGCGTAAGGCCGTATTCAGCAGAGAGTTGCCCTGGCGGTTGTAGTCCCGCGAGATCTGCATCTGGGTCAAAAGGATGTAGCGCAATCCCAGGGCATCCCCGATCACCTTCAGCTTGGCCAAATCGGAGGTGTAGCGCTCATCCCGATCCAACAAAGTCAGGCCCTGGGTGAGGGGCAGAAGCGGCTCAAACCGGGGATCCGGCCCCAGAGGCCCCTTCAAGAGCAGTACCGGTCGCTGGGGCTGCAACTCCTTCAGGGCCATGCTGAGGTGGCGGGCCAGCTCATCCGAGTAAACGGGTTCATCCGGCAAAAGGCCAATGCCCTCCGGCTGGCGGGTCGGTTCCCCTGGCGGCAGGCGAATATCCTGAGTGGAGACAAAGCCGGCCCGGACTTCCACCTGGGTGCTGGTCAGGGGAAAACCCGGCACCTCCACATCCACCAAATACAGGCCGGCCGGCAGTTCCGGCAGCACGTAAGTGCCGTCGGCAGCAATGCGGACGGTTTGCCTGGGTTGGGTTGGCGTGGCGGCCAGGTGCAAAACCCCCGTCTGAACAGGTTGGCCGGCAATATCCAGCACCCGCCCGGTCACCACACCGCGGTTGCCTGGAGAGGGGACTCCCCCGTTCAGGACCTCTGTCCCGCCGTCGCCAACTTGAGCCTGAATATCCTGCAAACGGCGCAAAGCTGGGATCCCTGCTGCCACCACCCACAGATCCCGCTCCCCCAGCATCACCAGACCCGTCGGTTGTCCCTGCAGCCGCAGTGAGGCTGCCAATCGCCCCGTCTGCAAATCCACCAGTTGCAGGCGGTCGCTATCGCGGGAGGTCACGTAAGCCCAACGTCCATCCGGGGAAAGGGCCAGCCGCGTCGGTCGCCAATCCAGGCCAACCCGCTGCAGGGCCTCGCCGCTGCGGCTCAGATCCAGCACTGTTAGATCTTGGCTGCCGGAGTTGAGCACCACCAAGCGTTGCCGTTCCGCATCCAGGGCCATGGCTTCCGGAGTATGACCGCCCCGCCAACGGGCCAACAGCTCCCCATTGTCCGGGTTGACCACCAGCAAGCTGAGGGGATCCTCCCCGGCTAGGCCCACAAACAGGGATCCCCGCTGCGCATCATAGGCCAGCGCCAAGGGGGGGCCGGGCATCGGCAAATTGCGGGCTTGCGGCTGCTCTGAGGGATCGCTTTGCGCACCGCTGACGCGCAGGGGAGCAGCCATCACCGCCAGACTTTGGGCAGAGGGCAGGGAGGCGAAAACCCGCCCTGTGACCCCATCCACGGCAATATCCAAAACTCCCGCCGGCAACCCATAGGCCTGAATCAGCTCCCCCGTCAGCAGATCGAGGGCCACCAGCCCAGGGGCATTGGGGCCAGAGGCATAGACCACCTGCCGCGCCTCATCCACCCGCACCACACTGGGGGCAAACCCCACCGCCGCCTGCCACAAGGGATCCCCGCTGGCCCCATCCAGCAGAGTCACCGCCTGCTCCTCCAACAGCCCAACCGCGACCCAGCCCCGATCCGGTACCCCATCGATGCGATCGGCAGAGCTGCGCAAGGGCAAAAGCCAATCCCCCTCTGTCCTCAGGCCGTTCCCGTCCGTCGAAAAGTTCTCCACCGCAGAGGAGGAGCCTGCTGCCGGCAAAGGGATCCCTTGCCCCAGCACGGGGGATCCCAGCCCCAGCACGCTGCTCAGCACAACCAGCCATTGCCACCGCATGACCTTCCTCACTCCACAGCCGCGCCTGCTTTGACTCAGGAGATCCTTGCCCAACCAGCATAGCCAACCCGACCGTCCCCTCGGTGCCGGAAAGCCCAAACCCATTTTTTGACAGGCTGCCCAGACGAACATAGAATGGATATTCGCTGGTTTTGTCAGGATCAACCATGAAGGTACGGCCTTCCGTCCGTCGGATCTGCGAAAAATGCCGGGTCATCCGCCGCCACGGTCGGGTGATGGTCATTTGTTCTTCCAACCCCAAGCACAAGCAGCGGCAGGGCTAGAGGGTCGATGGTGGGTGGGTTCAGCCTGCAACGGGAGACAGAGGCAAAGGCTTCCGACACAACCGAGCAAAACGTTGGCTAGACCTCTCGGTGAGCATGGATCCCAAGACTGGCATCTCTACAGCAACATTTCTCTGAATGAGGATCCCATCTCAGGCAGGCAACTCAATCCTTACTGGGCAAGTGTGTTCGAGTTGGTTTGATTTGATAAGGTACCCCTGACTATGGCACGGATTGCGGGAGTTGACATCCCCCGAGAAAAGCGAGTGGAGATTGCCCTCACCTACATTTACGGCATTGGGCTAACCCGCTCCCGCCAGATTTTGGCGAAGACCGGTATCAATCCGGATACTCGTACCCGCGACCTCACCGACGCTGAGGTGGCCGCCCTACGGACGGTGGTGGAGGGCGAATACCAGGTAGAAGGGGATCTGCGCCGCCAGGAGGCGATGAACATCAAGCGGCTGATCGACATCGGCACCTATCGAGGTCGTCGCCATCGCCTGGGTCTGCCCGTGCGTGGTCAGCGCACCCGCACCAACGCCCGCACCCGCAAGGGGGTCAGGAAAACGGTGGCCGGCAAGAAGAAAGCTCCTGCCAAGAAGTAGTCGCTCGGCTTTGCGCGGAAGGCAAAACTCTTCCACCATCCCGAATCCCAACCCCAAACAGTCGATTGCAAGGACACCTGGATCATGGCTCGGCAGCAACGGCGCGGACGTAAAGTCAAAAAGAACATCCCCAATGGGGTGGCCTACATTCAGTCCACCTTCAACAACACCATCGTCACCATCACGGATCCCAACGGCGATGTGGTGTCTTGGGCCTCGGCAGGTTCTACGGGCTTCAAAGGGGCCAAAAAGGGCACTCCCTTCGCCGCCCAAATGGCAGCAGAAAGTGCGGCGCGTCAAGCCATGGAGAACGGCATGCGCCAGATCGAAGTGATGGTGAGCGGGCCGGGAGCCGGTCGGGAAACCGCCATTCGCGCTCTACAGGCAACGGGCCTGGAAATTACTCTGATTCGAGATATTACCCCCATTCCCCACAACGGTTGCCGTCCTCCCAAGCGGCGGCGTGTCTGAAGGATCCCGCGTTGAGGGCTGGTCGAGCGTCTGTAGGGGGTTTTCTCCAGAGCTACGCCATGCCCCAGCGAAGGTCTGCCCAAGCGTGAGATGACCTCGAAGTTTCATCAGTTCTCCAAACGGATATCGAGCCAGACGGACGGGGCCACTATGATGATTCAAACCAGCCGAACCCTCCTCCACTCTCTCGGCAGCAAAGCGAGCTCAAGCGCTGTTGCTTACCAGACCGAGTGTGTTGAATCTCATCGGGATGATAACGGCGTTCACTACGGCAAATTTGCTCTGGGGCCACTGGAGCGCGGCCAAGGGATCACGGTGGGCAACGCTTTGCGGCGGGTGTTGCTCTCCAATCTGGAGGGGACGGCGGTGACCGCTGTACGCATTGCCGGGGTGAGCCACGAGTTTTCCACGGTGCCGGGGGTGCGGGAAGACGTGATGGAGATCCTTCTGAACATGAAGGAGTTGGTGCTGCGCTCCACCGCTCCCGATACTCAGGTGGGCCGTTTGGTGGCTCAGGGGCCAGGGGAAGTCACCGCCGAGAAGCTGCAATTGCCCAGCGACGTGGAGGTGATCAACCCCCGTCACCACATTGCCACCCTGGCGGAAGGGGCAATTTTGGAAATGGAGTTCATGATTGGCCGAGGACATGGCTACCGCGCCGTCGATTACTCTGACAGCAAGGCGATGGCAATCGATTTTCTGCAGATCGACTCTGTCTTCATGCCGGTGCGCAAGGTGAACTACGCCGTGGAAGCAGCCCGGGTCGGCCAATCTTTGGAAAAAGATCGGCTAATATTGGAAGTCTGGACCAACGGCAGCCTCACCCCGCAAGAGGCCCTCAGCCAAGCCGCCCGCATTTTGGTGGGCTTGTTCTCGCCGCTGCAGGAGGTCAGCTTCGATACCCCTGTGCCGCCCCAGCCAGCCGAGGACAACCAGAAAAACCAGATCCCCATCGAGGAGCTGCAGCTATCGGTGCGGGCCTACAACTGCCTGAAGCGAGCTCAGATCAACACGGTGGCCGATCTGCTGGTCTACACCGAGGAAGATCTGCTGGAGATCAAAAACTTTGGCCAGAAATCTGCCGAAGAGGTGGTGCAGGCTTTGAAAGCCCGCTTTGGTCTGACGCTGCCCCGCACCCGCGAAAAGGGCAAGGCGTAGGGTTCAGGTTCCGTCCAAAGTATCGGCACCGCCGGCACGACCGCGTCAAAACCCAAGGATCCCCGAAGACTGTAGGACAAAAGGCAGAGGTTACCATGCGCCACCGCCGTCGTACCCCCCACCTCAACAAGCCCGCCGACCAGCGCAAGGCCCTGATGCGGGCGCTGACCACGGCTCTCCTGCGGGAAGGGCGGATCACCACCACCAAAGCCCGCGCCAAAGCCATTCGGGCCACCACTGAGAAGATGATTACCCTGGCCAAAGAGGGATCCCTGGCGGCGCGGCGACAGGCGCTGGCCTATATCTACGACAAGGATTTGGTGCGCTCCCTGTTCGAGCAGGCTCCTGAGCGCTACCGGGATCGGGCCGGTGGCTACACCCGCATCCTGCGCACCGTGCATCGGCGGGGCGATGGAGCAGAAATGGCGGTTATCGAGCTGGTGTAGCAGGAAGGGATCCATGCCGTACCGTCGCATTGCCCTGAGAATTCAGTACCTCGGCAGCGGGTTCTGTGGCTGGCAGCGCCAGGCGTCCCGCCGTACCGTGCAGGGGGTACTGGAGGAGGCAATTGCGTCGCGGGCGGGACATCCGGTGACCCTCTATGGGGCAGGCCGCACCGATACGGGGGTTCATGCTGCAGGCCAGGTGGCCCACTTCGACACCACCTCCGGCATTCCTGCGGCGGAGTGGTCGCGGGTGCTGAACGACTGTCTGCCGGAAGATGTGGTGGTACTGGCTTCCGCCCAGGTGCCTGGCTCCTGGCATGCCCGCTTTTCGGCTCGCTGGCGCCGTTACCGCTACCTCATTCTGAATCGGGAGCGACCGGATGTGTTCTGGCGCCTCTTTAGTTGGCAGGTGCGGTGGCCTTTGCAGGTGGAGCCGATGGCGGAAGCCCTGAACTCCCTGCTGGGAGAGCACAGCTTGGAAGCCTTTCGGCGGCGCGGATCCGATCGCCCCCACTCGCGGGTACAGGTGCAGGAGGTGCTCTGCCAGCGGCTGGGGGACTTGATCAGCATCGAGGTGCAGGCCAGCGGCTTTCTCTACCGGATGATGCGGCTTTTGGTGGGATCCCTAGAGGTGGTGGGCCGAGGCGAGCTCAGCCCAGCCCAATTTGTCCACCTGTGGCAACACAACGACTGGAGCCAGATGCGCACCCGCTACAGCGCTCCCCCGCAAGGGCTGTGCCTGACGGATGTGGGCTATGCTGCGGATCCCTTCGGTCAACAGTTCGCCCACTCGCTGCCCTTTTGGGCCTTGCCCACAGAGCCTCCCTCCGCCCTCCGGTCGCCGGCTGCGTTGGCCCATTCCTGCGGTTGATCTGGGCGATCTCCAAGCTTGTCCTGATATGTTTCCTTGCCTGCCATGAACAAAACTCCCCTTCCCAACCCCGAAACTCTGGCGCCCCGCTGGTATCTGGTGGATGCTGCCAATCAGCGCCTGGGCCGCTTGGCTGCCGCTGTGGCCACCCTCTTGCGGGGTAAGCATAAACCGGACTTCACCCCTCACCTGGATACGGGGGACTATGTAATTGTGATCAACGCTGAGAAAGTGGTGGTCACCGGCAAAAAGCGCACCCAAAAGCTCTACCGCCGCCACTCCGGCCGTCCTGGCGGCATGAAAGTGGAAACCTTTGCCCAACTGCAGGCGCGCCTGCCGGAGCGGGTGGTGGAAAAAGCGGTCAAGGGAATGTTGCCCCACACCCGGTTGGGCCGGCGGCAATTCACCAAGTTGAAAGTTTATGTCGGGCCAAACCACCCTCATGAGGCCCAGCAACCTCAGGTTTATCCGCTCAACACGATCCCAGGAGCCAAAGCATGACTCAAGCGAGCAGCCAACGAGCCGTTTATTGGGGAACCGGACGCCGCAAAACCGCCGTTGCCCGCGTGCGTCTGGTGCCCGGCACGGGCAAAATCATCATCAACGACAGGCCGGGAGACCAGTATCTGCAGTACCAAGAAGCCCTGCTGGCCGGTGTGAAGGGGCCGCTGGAGATCCTGGGACTGGAAAACTCCTACGACATCTTGGTGCGAGCCCATGGCGGCGGCGTTCACGGCCAGGCGGATGCGATCAAGCTGGGGGTGGCGCGCGCCCTCTGTGAGGTGGATCCGGCCAATCGCGGCCCCTTGAAAGTCGAGGGTTATCTGAAACGGGATCCGCGCGCCGTGGAGCGGAAGAAATACGGCCTGCGCAAGGCCCGCAAGGCTCCCCAGTACTCGAAGCGCTAGGGATCCCTGCCATTGCTTTTCAGAGGAAGATGTTGATAGACAAGGGTATAGAGACAGGCCCAGAGGAGGAGAGGGTTATGCCCAAGAAAGGATTGCACCCGCAGTGGTATCCAGAAGCCAAAGTCATCTGCAATGGCGAAGTGGTGATGACGGTGGGATCCACCAAGCCGGAGCTCAGGGTGGATGTTTGGTCGGGCAACCATCCCTTTTTCACCGGCAGCCAAAAGATCATCGATAGCGAAGGCCGGGTGGAGAAGTTCATGCGCAAATACGGCATGGGAGGTGGCAAAAAGGCCAAGTAGAGGTTCCCCCATCTGGGTGTGGGCAATACTTGGATTCCTGGGTATCGCAAGTCTATGGCTTCTGCTCAACTGATTGACCAGCTTAAGAATGTCGAAGCCACCTTTCAGGAGCTGACGGTGCGCTTGGCCGATCCGGACGTGGCCACGGATCCAGCTGAGCTGCAGCGGATTGCCAAGGCCCGCTCCTCCTTGGAGGCCACCGTCCAGGCTTTTCACGACTGGCAAAAGCTGAATCGCGATCTGCAACAGACGGAAGAACTTTTGCGGGAATCGGCCTCCGACCCGGAGCTGGAGGCGATGGCAAGAGCGGAACTTGAGCAACTGCGGGCCCGCCAAGAACAACTGGAGGAAAAGCTCACCCTGCTGCTGCTGCCCCGGGATCCCAACGACGACAAGAACATTATGTTGGAGATTCGCGCTGGCACCGGTGGGGAGGAGGCGGCGCTGTGGGCGGCGGATCTGGCCCGCATGTACACCCGCTACGCCGAAAAGCTGGGCTGGTCGGTGCGTCTGGCGAGCCTCTCGGAAGGAGAGCTGGGGGGCTACAAAGAGGCGATCCTGGAGATTCAAGGGGATCAGGTGTACAGCAAGCTCAAGTTTGAAGCTGGCGTGCATCGGGTGCAGCGGGTGCCCGTCACCGAAGCGCAAGGCCGTGTCCACACCTCGACGGCCACGGTGGCGGTGATGCCAGAGGTGGACGAGGTGGAGGTGGTCATCGACCCGAAAGACATCGAAATCAAAACGGCACGTTCCGGGGGGGCAGGCGGCCAAAACGTGAACAAGGTGGAGACGGCGGTGGATCTTCTCCACAAGCCCACCGGGATCCGGGTGTTTTGTACCGAGGAGCGTTCCCAGCTGCAGAACCGCCAGCGGGCCATGCAGATTTTGCGGGCCAAACTCTACGAGATGAAGCTGCAGGAGCAACAGGCCTCCATTAGCTCTGCTCGGCGCATGCAGGTGGGAACGGGATCCCGCTCGGAAAAAATTCGCACCTACAACTACAAAGAAAACCGGGTCACCGACCACCGCCTTAACCAAAATTTCCCGCTGCAGCCCATTTTGGATGGAGAGCTGGACGACCTGATCCAAGCCTGCATTGGCCTTTACCAGAGAGAGCTGCTGGCGGAGTTGTCCTAGGCTGGCTTTGGCCGGATGGATCCCTTCCTGAGAACCTTTCTTCTGCCAAGCTGGCGATAGAATGAATACTCACGTCGAGAACCCAGACTCCCCATGCTGGCCGAATACCGCCAACACGCCGCTGCCCGCGAGGCCCAAGGGATCCCGCCGCTGCCCCTGAATGCAGCCCAGACCAGCCAGTTGTGCGAGCTGCTGAAGGCCCCGCCTGCCGGCGAAGAAGCCTTTTTGTTGCACCTGCTCACGGAGCGCGTCCCACCGGGAGTCGATGAAGCAGCCTACGTGAAAGCGGGCTTTTTGGCGGCGGTAGCCAAGGAGGAGGTTGCATCGCCGTTGATCACTCCTGTGCGGGCGGTAGAGCTGCTGGGCACTATGCTGGGGGGCTACAACGTTCAGGTTTTGCTGGAGCTGTTGCGGGATCCCCGGAGTGAGATTGCAGCGGCAGCAGCCCGCGCCCTCAGCCACACCCTGCTGGTTTTCGATGCCTTTCACGACGTGCTGGAGCTGAGCCAATCCGGCAATGCCTATGCCCAGCAGGTGCTCCGGTCTTGGGCCAATGGCGAATGGTTTACCGCCAAAGACCCCCTGGCCGCAGCCATCACCGTGACGGTGTTCAAAGTTGCCGGCGAGATCAACACCGACGACCTTTCCCCCGCCGCCCACGCCACCACCCGCCCGGATATCCCCCTCCACGCCCAGGCCATGCTGGAGTCCCGCGCTCCGGGATCCCTGGCCGCCATTGCCGAGCTGAAGCGCCGTGGCCATCCGGTCGCCTTTGTGGGGGATGTGGTAGGCACGGGATCCTCCCGCAAATCCGCCCTCAACTCACTCCTCTGGCACATCGGCCACGACATTCCCCATGTGCCCAACAAGCGGGCTGGGGGGGTGATCCTGGGGGGCACCATTGCGCCCATCTTCTTCAACACCGCCGAAGATGCCGGGGCCTTGCCCATCCAGTGCGATGTCTCCCGCCTGGAAACCGGCATGGTGGTTACCATTTGCCCCTACGAAGGTGTGATCCGCTCTGAGGCCGGCCAGGTTCTCTCCACCTTTTCCCTGCGGCCCGTGACCCTCCCCGACGAAGTGCGGGCGGGGGGACGTATTCCCCTGTTGATTGGCCGTGCCCTCACCGACAAAGCCCGCCAAGCCTTGGGTTTGCCTCCCTCGACCTTGTTTATCCGCCCCACTCCACCGGCAGACACCGGCAAAGGCTATACCCTAGCGCAAAAAATCGTGGGCAAAGCCTGTGGGCTGCCAGGCGTGCGTCCGGGCACAAGCTGCGAACCCCTGATAACCACCGTGGGATCCCAGGACACCACCGGCCCCATGACCCGCGATGAGCTGAAGGAGCTGGCCTGTCTGGGCTTCAACGCCGACCTAGTGCTGCAGAGCTTCTGCCACACCGCCGCCTATCCCAAGCCGGTGGACATCCAGATCCACAAAGAGCTGCCCGACTTTTTCGCTTCCCGCGGGGGCGTTGTCCTGCGTCCCGGCGATGGCATTATCCACTCCTGGCTCAACCGCATGCTCCTGCCGGATACCGTCGGCACCGGGGGCGACTCCCACACCCGCTTCCCCTTGGGGATCTCCTTCCCGGCGGGATCCGGTCTGGTGGCCTTTGCCGCCGCCATGGGGGTGATGCCCTTGGACATGCCGGAATCGGTGCTGGTGCGCTTTAAGGGGGAACTGCAGCCGGGGATCACCCTGCGGGACATTGTCCATGCCATCCCCTACGTGGCCATTCAGAGGGGGCTGCTCACCGTTGAGAAAAAAGGCAAGAAAAACGTCTTTGCCGGGCGCATCATGGAGATCGAGGGCCTGCCGCATCTGAAGGTGGAGCAGGCCTTCGAGTTTACCGATGCCTCGGCAGAGCGCAACTGTGCCGGCTGTACCATCCAGCTGAGCCTCGAGACGGTCTCAGAATATCTGCGCTCCAACGTGGTGCTGCTGAAAAACATGATTGCCCGCGGCTACCAGGATGCGAGAACCTTGCTGCGGCGCATCGCCAAAATGGAAGCCTGGCTGGCCAGCCCCACCCTCCTGGAGGCGGATGCCGACGCTGAATACGCCGAAGTCATCGAAATCGACCTCAGCACCATCACCGAGCCAATTGTCTGTGCCCCCAACGATCCCGACAAGGTGATGACCCTGAGCGAAGTCCATGCCCAACACGCCGCCGGCAACCCCGATACGCCGATCAAGATTGACGAAGTTTTCATCGGCTCCTGCATGACCAACATCGGCCACTACCGCGCCGCCGCCAAAATCCTGGAAGGCCAAGGGCGGGCCAAGGTGCGCCAATTCTGGATCTGTCCGCCCACCCGCATGGATGAGGCACAACTGCGCTCGGAAGGCGTATACGGCATCTTTGCTGCCGCCGGGGCCAGAACGGAAATGCCGGGATGCAGCTTGTGTATGGGCAACCAAGCCCGCGTGGAAGACGGGGCCACCGTCATGTCCACCTCCACCCGCAACTTCAACAACCGCATGGGCAAAGACGCGCGGGTTTATCTGGGATCCGCCGAGCTGGCCGCCGCCTGCGCCCTTTTGGGCCGGATCCCCACCCCTGAGGAGTACCGAGAGATCGTCTCCACCAAGATCCAGCCCTTTGCCGGCGAGCTGTACCGCTACCTCAACTTCCACGAGATCCCTGGCTTTGAGGACGAAGGACGGGTCATCCCGCGGCAGCACGTGGAGGAGCTGTCCAGGAGCCGTTCTTGAGCGAGAATAGGGGCTAGCTGCCCTGATAGCATGGCAGGGATCGCCCCATTGCCCTGGAGAAAGCTCAATGGCCCTGAATCCAAAGAGGATCCGCCGCATCCACCGCACCCTTGCCCCCATTCTGGCCCTGCCGTTGGTGGTGACGGTGCTGACGGGATCCCTCTATCAAATTGCCCGCCTTAACGAAAACTTCGACTACTACTGGCTGATCCAAATCCACAAAGGGCAGTGGGGCCCCCTCGATCTGCAAGCGGTTTACCCCTTCTTAAACGGACTGGGGCTGCTGGTGATGGTGGCAACCGGCCTCAGTATGTGGTTACCAACAAAACCCCATCGCCGCCCCAAACATACGGAGTCCTAGAGGGTTTTGGATAGATAAACCTGTAGGGTAAATACCTAAGAAACATTCCAGAAAACCCTACATTTCCCGGAACGGATTTGACTACACTAGAAGCATAGAGGTTTTGCTTGCACCTCTAAAGTTGAGCCCCAAAAGCTAAGCTCCAAACTCGAACTGGAAGTCAAAAAAGCAAAGTAATAGAGGAGGAGGATGCTCTATGGCTCTTGTCCGCTGGGATCCATTTCGTGAAATTGACGAAATTCAACGGGAAATGAACCGGATGTTCGACCGGTTGATCCCTCGCACCACCGAGGCCGACGGCTTTGCCTTCATGCCGGCAGTGGAGATGCACGATGATCCCGAAACCATTACCCTGAAGCTGGAGCTGCCCGGCTTGAACCCCAACGACTTGGATATCCAAGCGACAGCCGAAGCGGTCTCCATCACCGGGGAACGGCGATTTGAGAAGCGCTCTGAAGACAAAGGGGTAACCCGGACTGAATTCCGTTATGGGCGCTTCCAACGGGTGATCCCACTGCCGAACCGGATCAAACACGATCAGGTGAAAGCCGAATACAAAGATGGGATCCTCACCCTCACCTTGCCCAAGGCAGACTCTGAAAAAGCCCAAGTGGTTAAAGTGAGCGTTGTCTCCTGATGGGCGTAGCTGAAGCTGCTCTGAGGTTAGGCAATTTTCCATGAGGAAAAAAGATCCCATAGGGGTAGGCTCATCGCCTACCCTTTTTTAGTCCTTTTTTGCGTTTTGGTTCTTCAGCTTGCGCTCATTTCAAGCAGGAATAAATCGGGTTCGCTGCAGGGATCCCCAGCTCTCCCTACCGAACTCAACTCAACTCGATTTGACTTTTGCCCGCCGCTTTGGATAGGGTTTGAGTGCGCAACGGAGCCAAGGTTGAGAGCATGGCCAGCGTTACCTACGAACACGTTACCAAGCGCTACAGAGACACCACCGCCGTCCATGACCTGAACATCACCGTCGAAGACGGGGAATTTCTCGTCTTTGTCGGCCCCTCCGGCTGCGGCAAAACCACCTCCCTGCGCATGCTGGCCGGCTTGGAAGAAGTGAGCGCCGGCTCCATCTACATTGGCGATCGACGGGTGAACGATGTCCCCCCCAAGGATCGGGATATCGCCATGGTCTTCCAATCCTATGCCCTCTACCCCCACATGACCGTGGCCGAGAACATGGCCTTTGGCCTCAAGCTGCGCGGCCTGCCACGGGCGGAGATCGAAAGCCGGGTTAGGGGGGTGGCCAAGCGCCTTGGGATCGAACACCTGCTCAACCGCAAGCCCAAGGAACTTTCGGGTGGGCAACGGCAGCGGGTTGCCGTCGGGCGGGCCATCGTGCGCAATCCGGCGGTGTTTTTGATGGATGAGCCCCTCTCCAACTTGGATGCCAAGCTGCGGGTACAGGCGCGGGCCGAGATTAGCAAGTTGCACATGCAACTGGGCACCACCTTTATCTACGTTACCCACGACCAGGTGGAGGCCATGACCATGGGCAACCGCATCGCCGTCATGAAGGATGGCCGCCTGCAGCAGGTGGATACCCCCCACACCCTCTACACCCGCCCGGCCAACCTGTTTGTGGCTGGGTTCATCGGCAGCCCCGCCATGAATTTCTTCCAGGCCAAGCTGCGGGAGCAGGAGGGCACCCTCTGGATCGATACCGGCGCCTTCCGCGTGGCCATCCCGCCCCACCAGGCAGAGCCCTATTGGCAATACGTCGGCAAGTCGGTCATCTTCGGCATCCGCCCGGAAAACATCCACGATCCCCACTACCAACCCCCAGGGATCCAACCTGCCCCGGTGCGGGCTAAGGTCTCGGTAACGGAGCTGGTGGGCCATGAAGTAATCCTCTATCTCAGCACCAGCGACCGAGAAGGGATCCTGGCCGAGCAGGAGTTTATTGCCCGCGTGGATCCCCGTACCCAGCTGCGCGTCAACCAGTGGGCGGAAGTGATCTTCGATATGGATCGCTTCCACCTGTTCGATCCCGAAACCGAGCAGCGCCTAGGTTAAACCCTGGAATCGCTTTAGAATCCTAATCAGTCCTACAGAGGCAGGGATCCCTATGCCGGAGCAATCCACTTCCAAGTTGGTTCAGGCACAGTTTGACGAGTTTCCGTACCCGAATGTGCCGATTGAGCAGACGGTTACGGATAACTTCGCGCTGTTTGCCAACAGCCTCACCACCGCTTACTATCGCCGCAACCGCAAGGTGGTCAAACCCGAGGGCAAAGTAATGCTCAACGCCGGCTGTGGCTCCGGCTGGGAAACCCTTGTGCTGGCCACGGCCAATCCAGGAGCTTCTTTTGTCGGGGTGGATATCTCGGCAGAATCCCTGAAAATGGCCCGGCAGCGCTTCGAGTTCCACCAGATCAAAGAGGCGCGTTTCGAGGTGATGGACATCACCGACCTGCAAGCCTTGGGGGAGCAATTCGATTTCATCGCCTGCAACGACGTGCTCTACCTGCTGGACGATCCGGTGGCGGGGCTGAAAGGCATGCGCCAAGTCCTCAAACCGGACGGCATCATCCGCACCAATGTCCACAGCCTTTACCAGCGCCAGTTTATTTTCAACATGCAGGATGCCATGGAGCTGCTGGGGGTGATGGATGAGCCGGCTGCCAAAGCCGTTCCCATCCTCAGGGAGCTGATGGATGCCCTTCACGAGGGCAGCTTCGTCAAAAGCCACTGGCAGGGGGATGCCATCAAAACCACCAATGGGATCCTGGCCAACTTTCTGCTGCGCAGCGACAAAGGCTTTACCGTGCCTCAGGTTTTCCAGATGCTCCGCCAGGCCGGGCTGGAGTTCATCAGTATGGTCAATTGGCAGCAGTGGAAGCTGGAGCGGGTCCTCACCAAGCCCGTTCCCTACGCTCTGCGCCAAATCAAAAAGCTCAGCCAGGAGGAGCTGCTGCACTTTATCGAGTTAATCTTTCCTAACCTGACCCGCCTGATCGACTTCTGGTGTGGCCACCCCACCGGGGCCACTTCTCCCCAACCCTTCAGCAGCGAGGAATGGAGAAATGGCTTGGTACAGGCGCATCCTCTGCTGCTGAGGCTCAACGCCAAGGCTGCCTTTGAGAATGCCATCCGCGACAATGGCCCGGTCAACATCAACGGCTGGCCCGGCTCCGAGGGCAACATCACCATCGATCCCTTCTCGGTGCGCTGGTTGATCGATGTTTTTGGAGAAGAGCCTGTTCCTGTACAGGCCCTGGCGGCCAAGGCGGTAGATCTCATGGATTGGACCCCCGAAGAGGCCTTTAACCAAGTGGTGGCCAATCTCAAGTTCCTGGAAGAGCGGCTGGTGGTGCTGTTGCACTCGCCGCTGCGTTAACAGGAGTTGCTCCCCCAGGAGCTGTCCTTCCCAATTTATGACGCCCCCTTATCTCATTCTGGGAGAAACGGTTGAGGTATGGGTGCAGTGTCCCAGTTGGAATTGCAATGGCCACACACGCTGTCCCACCTAAGGCTGGGATCCGGATCCCTCTGAGTCTGCTTTTGAGTCTGCTTTGAGTACCCTGATTTGCTCGGCCCGAATGGCTGCCGGGATCCGCCCTTCCGCATCGACGTTGACGGCGAACCGAACGGTGCCTTCCATTTCCACCACATCTCCCGGGAGCAGATCCAGCCAGCTGGCAGAGCGGCCAAGGCGAGTCACTTGCACCTCCTCAGCGGGAACCACCGAGACCCACGTGCCCGCGTAGCGATCCAAGCTGGGGCTGACTTTTTCCAAGTTGACCCCAATCCAGCCCTCCTTGCGGTTGAGCAGCCGCACCGTCCCAGTTAGTTGGAAAGGCTGTGCTTCTTCCGCTAACTTGATTGGCTCGTAGAGAACCTCTGTATTTAAAGGCTGCAGCCGAGCCAACTCCACCCGCCACCCTTGAGCCTGGCGATAGAGGGTAACCTCCATAACTGCGCGCAGCCGACCCTCCGGCAAAGGCTCGTAGAAGCCCAACTGAGAGCGAAAAGGGCGAAACCGGGGATCCTCCCGATCCGGCTCTGTTAAAAATCGTTGCAGCTCCTCGGCAGTGAACTGGAAACGCAAAGTCGGCACCACCGCTTCTGGCTTCAGGATTGCCTCCACCCGGAAAATGGCCGTATTGCCCACCGCTTGAATGGGGGTGAGGGTAAACTCCTCCGCTGAGGGCCACGATTGATCCAAGGCCCCCGGAGGGATCCCTTTTAGCAGCCGCGGAGTGAGCAGGGCTTCTGCGGTGGCAAAATCGCGGGCATTGGCCGCCTGGACAAACTCCCGCAGCGTTTCCTCCGCCGTTTTGGCCTGCCAACAGCCCCCCAGAGGCAGCAAAGCCAGCACCAAGAAAAACCACGCTCTCACATCCACACCCTCCCCAAGATGACTCTTGCTCCCAGATCTCCCTGAAGGCGACAGCTCTAGGGATTCTCGGTTGGAGATGGCGCGGGATCCGTTGCTTCCGTCTCTTCTGGCTTTTCCGGCTGGGATCCCGAAGCAGCAGGTGGCTTATCCGGCTGCCACACCTCAATCCGCCAGCCGCGGTCTTGCTGGTAGAGGGTGATCTTGACGCGGGAGGTCACCGTGTCTCCCTCCAGGCGCAGACCCACCAACTGAGGGGCCAACTGCTGATAGGTGGGATCCGCCAGATCCGGCTGGGTCAAATACTTGCGCAACGTCAAGGGATCCAGCCCCAGGCGCTGGGCCGCATCCTCCAGCGAGTCGGTGCCCTCCACCCAAACATAGGCCGTCTTCCCGGTCACCTCTTGGTTGCGCACCTGCACGTTCTCCCCCACCGTGCCCCAAATCGAAGGCAGGGATCCCGGCCGGAGGGTATTGCTGAAGCGCTCCGTCAGGTAGCTGTCTGCCGTGCCCCAGTCCCCCTTCTCGGCAGCAGCGATGAAAGTGCTCACCACCTGGTCAGGAGTTTGCACAGGAGCTGCCTGGGTACAGGCGATTACACTGCCCAAGGTAAAGATGAGAGCATAGGTACTGATGTGTCGCGACATGAGTGTAACCTCGCAAAATGCACTGCCTCAGGGCAAGTTCGACAGATGTTAGGTAAACTACCCGGCTCCGACCGCTAAGTGGTACGGAGCGGGCTTTCAGTAGCCCTGGGCCTGCTCTGCTCTACCAGAGAACAAAACAGGCCCGAACCTCTAGGCT
>NZ_JANSIF010000061.1:0-20674 GCF_047461935.1 Synechococcus sp. R55.4
AATCGGGCGCGAATCTCGTAGTAGCAAAGGGATTGCAGTTTGACCGCATTGACGATCTTCTCCGGCGTGTTCTGGTTAACCCAGTTCAGTGCCTGCACAAAGGCATCCATCGTCGCGTCCAATTTAACGGCTTGCGACGGGGACACCTTGAGTTTGCAGGAGATGGTCAGGACTTGGCTCATAAGTTCATTGTACTTCATCAAAGCGCATTCCTCCCGGCACTGACCCTACGGGTACAGTGCGGGGCTCCTGCGATTTCTAGCTGAGTTCTGGTTTTGTCGAGCATCTTGCGCCTGGTAGGCTGAGAGGGATCGATTCGTTCCTGATTCCAGTCGTATCGGTTCTATGGCGGTTTGGGATAGGGTGATGACCTCCCGGCATCTGCCCCTGCTGGGATCCGGCTTGGGCTTGGGGGTAGCCCTGATCCTCTGGTATGGGGTGTTTGGCTACCACGTGCTGCAGATTGGCCTCTGGCTGCTGAGCATCCTGCTGGTGGGGTTGTATTGGGCGCAGTTTTCCCCGGCTCAACCCCCTTGGGATCCGACGCGGCTGCGCTGGCAACAGGAGCTGTTGCACCTGGGGCTGTTGGTGTTGGTCTTTGCCCCGATCTACCTCTACGACCTGCCCAACATCCCTTTTCAGATCAATACTGACGAGATTGTGATCACCTCCATGGCCCGTCGCGCCTCAGGGGTGCGCTATCCCGATATCTTTGGGCTGATGCCGGAGTATTTCTATTTCCCCCGCTTCATGTTCAGCCTCTTCGGCGGCCTGACGCGGCTGATGGGGGGAGTCACGCTGCTCAATGTGCGCACGGTACATGCCGCCTTCGGGGTCGTCACCATTCTGGTGGCCTACGGGTTTTTTCGGGCATTTTGGGGATCCCGGCTGGCTTTGGCGGGGGCGGCCCTCTTGGGATCCAACCACGCCTTGCTGGGCATCAGCCGCATGGCCATGCGGGAAAACCTGATTGTGCTGGTGGAGTGTGCGGCCCTGGCCTTGCTCCTCAAGGGCGTGCGGGAAAAAAATCCCCTGTTGCTCTATCTGGGGGGAGGAGCGGCGGCTTTCTCCCTCTACGGCTATTTGCCGGGGCGGGTGGTGATCCTGCTGGGGTTGCTGTTTGGAGTTCTGTACCTGCTCCTGGGCCGGGAGGATCTCCGAGGAGAAAACAAGCAAGCTAATCCCCTCTGGGTCCTGGCTAAGCTGACGGTGCCCGCGGCGCTGGGCTTTTTTCTGGTGGCTGGGCCCATTCTGGTGGCCACGGTCACAGCACCTGCGGTGAGCGCCGAGTACTCTCGCCAACAATTTCTCTTTTTCCCGGAAGGGCGGGCGTTACAACAGATGTGGGTGAATGCGGCTACGCCAGAGGAGGCGGTCTGGCGCAACATCTTCAACGGCCTCAGCATGTTCAACGACCGCAGCCAACACGACCGAGGCTACATCTATCCCAACTATGGCCACGCTTTTGTGGATCCCTTGACGGGGGCTTTGATCTGGCTGGGGCTGGGATCCGGCCTCTACCGCCTTTTCAAGAAGCGCAGCCAGCCCCACGACTGGCTCTGTATCGGCAGCTTCCTATTTCTCTACCTGCTGTTTAGCTTGGCCATCACCAAAGCCCCCAACTACACCCGCCTGCTGGTGATCCTGCCCTTTGTAGCCTATCTAACCTTGGAAGGGATCCAAGTGCTGGCAGGTCTCCTGGAACGCTGGGGATCCCGGGCCGGGAGTTGGCTGCCGGCGGCGGCGATGGCGGGGGCAATCCTGCTGATTGGGGGGTGGAACCTGGCCATTTTTGGAGACTTTGTCCACAAAGGCTGGACGCAGGGCAATGATGTGGGGGCTACCGGGCGCTATGTGGCAGCTCGCCAAGGGGATCCCGACTACCGCTTCTATCTGGCCGCCAGCGCTGCCTACCCCTATTTCGGCTGGGGGGAACCCCACTATTGGCAAAGCTGGATCCAATTTTTTGCCGGACGGGAACAAAAGGTAGCGGTGTTTTCCCCTGAGGTGTTGCCCATCCAGGCGCTGGAGCCACCGTTTACCCTGTTCATGAACGAGTGGGTATGGGATCAGCAAGGGGCAGAACTGCAACGGCGTTTTCCCAGCGGACGGTTGCACCGGATCCCTGCCGAGCGGGGGCTATGGGCCTTTGAGGTGGCGGATCCCTAGAGCTCCCCCCCTGGTTTGGCCAACCCACTGTTCGCGGGACGGAGTCCTTTCGCGTCAGCGGGACGGAGTCCTTTCTTTTTACCAGGCTAAAAGTAGCTGAAAGCACACTATGCAGATCCAGAGCCCCCAACAGTAGAAGAAGATAGCGTTCCAGGGATCCCAGACGTGCGTTTTGATGCCTACGACCCGGGCGAGGGGTTTTACGACGAGCTGTTTTTGGGGCGTAACCAGCCCCGTCCTGAGGCGATCCCGCTGATTGAGCGCATTCATTCTCTGGAAGAAGGGGAACTGCAGCAGCGGCAAGCGGCAGCACAGGCGGCCCTCTTTCAGATGGGGGTGACCTTCAACGTCTATGGCGATAGCCAGGGCACAGAGCGAATTTTCCCCTTTGACATCATTCCCCGCATCGTCTCGGCTTCCGAGTGGCAGCGGCTGGAGAAGGGTCTCAAGCAGCGCATCCACGCCCTCAACCTGTTCATCGACGATGTTTATCACGACCAGAAAATCCTCAAGGATAGGGTGATCCCTGCCGAGCTGATCGAAACGGCCAAGGGATTTCTGCGGCCCTGTGTGGGGCTCAACCCGCCGGGGAGAATTTGGTGCCACGTCACCGGCACCGACCTGGTGCGGGATCGGGACGGAACTTGGTACGTGCTGGAAGACAACCTGCGCTGTCCGTCGGGAATCTCCTACGTGCTGGAAAATCGGCGGGTGATGAAAAGCACCTTTCCCTCCCTGTTCAACACCATGGGGATCCGCCCGGTGGACGACTACCCTAGCCATTTGTTGGATACTCTGCTTAACCTGGTGCCGCACCTAGCCAACCCAACGGTGGTGGTGCTCACCCCCGGCATCTACAACTCCGCCTACTTCGAGCATTCTTTCCTCGCCCAGCAGATGGGGGTGGAGCTGGTGGAAGGGCGGGATCTGGTGGTGGCCGATGGCTATTTGCAAATGCGCACCACCAAAGGGCTGCAGCGGGTGGATGTGATCTACCGCCGCATCGACGACGACTTCATCGATCCCCTTGCTTTTCGCCCTGATTCCCTCTTGGGGGTACCCGGCCTGTTTGAGGTCTACCGGTCGGGGCGGCTGGCGATCGCCAACGCTTTGGGAACGGGGGTGGCGGACGACAAGGTGATCTACGCCTATGTGCCCCAGATGATCCGCTACTATCTGGGAGAGGAAGCCATTTTGCCCAACGTGCCCACCTACCTCTGCTGGGATCCTAAGGATCAGGCGTACGTACTGGAAAACCTGGACAAGCTGGTGGTGAAGGCAGCCAACGAGTCAGGCGGCTATGGCATGCTGATGGGATCCCAGGCTACACCGGCAGAGCGGTCTGCTTTTGCTGAGAAAATCCGCGCCCAGCCGCGCAACTACATCGCCCAACCCACCCTGTGCCTTTCTCGCGTGCCCACCTTGGTGGATCGGGGAGAAGGCCCCCGTCTAGAACCCTGTCATGTGGACTTGCGGCCCTATATCCTCTACGGCAAAGAGATCTACGTTCACCCAGGGGGGCTGACCCGCGTCGCCCTCAAGAAGGGATCTCTGGTGGTGAACTCCTCCCAGGGGGGCGGCAGCAAAGATACCTGGGTGCTCTGCGCGGATCCCGGCTGTTGAGAGACGGCTTGCAAAATAGGTTCAGAGCCGCTCGCCCGAACCTCTGCTCCACCGGCCAAAGCGGCTGGCATGTTGAAGCGCCAAATCCACGTAGTGCTGGGCGTGAAGGCGCAGTTGCTTGACCTCTTCCTCGGTGAGGGTGCGGATAACCTTAGCCGGGATCCCCGCCGCCAAAGAGCGAGGTGGCACAGACCGGGTGACCACCGCTCCAGCTCCCACCATGCTGCCCGCCCCGATGGTGACCCCGCTCAAGAGAACGGCCCCAATCCCGATCAGACATCCCCCCTCGATGTGGGCACTGTGGATGACCGCTCGATGGCCTACGGTCACTTCCTCGCCAATCAGGGTCGGCTGTCCGGGATCCCCGTGCAGAATGGCTCCATCTTGGATATTGCTGCGGCGGCCAATGACAATGGGCGAGAGATCCCCCCGCAGGATAGCCCCGTACCAAATGCTCACCGCTTCCGCAAGTTGGACATCGCCGATCAGTGTGGCATTGGCGGCAATAAAGGCTGCCTGGTCGATCCCTCTCGGCTGCTGCTCTAACCCCACTTTCCAAACGCCCTTGGCAACGGCTTCTATTTCCCCAATCCTACTGCTACCGGGGGTGCGGCAATTCCAGACCTGCCCCAGCGCTCCGCGCCGCCTCCAGTCCCAGAAAAAGAGAGGAGCCAGGGATCCAGAAAATCAACCCGTCCCTTTGCTCCTGTTTCACCATTGTCAATCCATTGCACAATAGCAATGAGATATAAGCAACACATTTGGCTCATTGTCGATAGCTGTGGAAGCGTTCGTTAGATTAATTTCTAACTCTTGTAGGAGAGGGGCTAGGGGTGAGGGATTTTAGCTAAGCCTGCCGTTGCAGCAGGGGAGAGGATTCAGACGGTTGCAAGGGGCGAATGGCAAAGAAAGTTTCGTAGATGCAATCGCCAACGTGGTTCATTTGTAGCTGCAATTTGTCGAGAAACTCATGTAAGCCCTGCTCCATAATGTCGTCGATGGTCAGGTAGTCCAGCTCAGAACGCAGGCGGCCCAAAGCTCGCTCGCTGGGATCCCGCCAGGTATCGGCTGGGGTGCCGGTGATCTGGTGCAGGGATCGATCTGCGTGAATAAGACAAAACTGAATGGAGCGGGGAAATTGCCGATCCAAAATCAGGAAAGAGGCCACCTCTCTGGGATTGATGCGGTGCTGGCGGCTGTGTTTCCGGTACATTTCATAAGCACTGGCCGACTTCAGCAAAGCAATCCACTGCAACTCATCCAAAGCCGTACCCACATACTGCAGAGAGGGCAGCAAAATAAAATACTTAACATCCAAAATGCGCGCCGTTTTGTCCGCCCGCTCCAAAAGACGGCCAATCTGGCCAAAGTGCCAACCTTCCCCGTGGGTCATGGTGGCATCCATCACCCCGGCGAATAGGTGGCTGGCCAGTTTCACTTCCGTGAAGAAATCATGGAGCTGACTCAGGTGGGGGCCTTGCTGAGCCGCTTCTTTGACCATCAAATAAAAGCGGTTGACCCGCTCCCACATTTCTGAAGAAATGACCTCCCGCACAGAGCGGGCATTTTCCCGCGCCAGCCGCAAACAGGAAAGGATGGAGTTGGGGTAATCCCTATCAAAAGCCAGGAACTGGATGACCGTTTCTTGGGTCGCCTGGCCATAACGCTGGTAAAACAGCTCCTGATCCCCGGTGGTGTAGACAATGGGATCCCACTGCTGGGCGGGACCGCTGGGCAAGTCTAGGATGAGGTTGAGATTGACATCGATGAAGCGGGCGATGTTCTCGGCGCGCTCCACGTAGCGGTTGAGCCAGTAGATGGAATCGGCCACCCGACTCAGCATGCTGTTGCCTCCTCTGGAGTGTCTTGTCTCTGCGCTCCGTTCAAACCCAGCAGGCGGAGCAGCCGCCGCACCTTCACCAGCAGCACCCCCGTCAGGCCGGTCAAGATCCACCCCATCCACTCGGCTGCAGTACCCAGATAGCGCACCTGCACGCGATGATCCCCCGGCGGGATCCGCACCTGCAACAGCCCCACTCCGCTGTGCTCGGCAGATGTGAGGCGACCATCCACCTGTACCCGCCAAGCAGGGTAGTAAAAAGTGCGCAGGACTACCCATCGATCCTGAGCAGTGGGGTTAACGGCCCGAAAACGACGGTAGCCATAGCGCCACTGCTCCACTTCCAACAGTGGCTCCAGATCGCTTTGTTCTCGTCCAAAGTTCACCATGTCGCCTTGCCACCGCAGCAGCGGATCCACCTCTGGGGGCGGCATGGGCAGGGTTGCTTGGCGAGGTCGGTACTCCGGCACATCCACCAGCGCCAGCCCATCGGGAAAGATCCAGTGCCAGTGAAGAAAAGCGATGCCCGGTCGCTGCTGGGGCTCATTGGGAAATGGCTTGGCTGCAGACAGCTCTTGAAAAGTTTGGATGGTCTGGGGGTCAAACCAGGCTCTGGACAAGACCTGCCAGCCCTGCCAGCTTTGTATCCCCATGGCCAGACCTATCCCCACAATCAAGAGGATCCTCAAGCCCTTTTGTCCCCACCCCCAGGCGGCCAGGGATCCCAAAAGCCAGGGCACCGTTACTGATGTCACCGCCATCCAGCGCCAAGAAAACTGAATGCGGCGCAGGGGCAAAATCCACTCGTAGAGCCAACCCAGCAAATCCGTCATCATCAGCAAGGCCACCAAGCTGGCCCCCAAGCTGTAGAGCAGGATCGCTTTGGCCAGGGGAGCATGGGATCCCAAGGCATCAAAGGACTCCGTCTCGTTAGCGCGAACGGAATGGATCGGGGTCATCCCCCTTGTCCTGCGGGCCAGCCATTCCCAGAAAACCAGGATCCCAGCACCCAAGACAACGGCCACCATCCAGATCCAGTACCCCACCAGGCCGCTCTCAAACCAGTGCTGCGTCAGTTGTGGCTGGAGCCGGGTCAGCCCACTCAGCATCAGGCGATGTTGGGGCATGTACTCTTCGACAAAATTCACCAACTCCACCTGGATGAGGCGCTGATCCCAAAAGGCTGGCAGCAGATAAAACGCCGTCCACCCCAGCCCCAGCCCAAACCCCAAGTAGCAGCGCCCCACCCTGGGCCAGAGGGGATCCCAGCGGCCCAGCACCCAAGGCAGAGGCAGCCAAGTTAGCGTAAAGACCAGCAAAGTGGGCAAGTGAGATAGGGCCAACAGGCCGTAGCTAATGGCTAAGGCCACAATCGGCCAAAGGGACTGGGGCCGGCAGATCACCTGGACTGAGGCCCAGAAAATCCAGGGGGAGACAGCAATGGCCCACACTTCCCCCATTGCCCCCCGTTGATAGATATCCACCAGCCAATAGGGGCCGGCCATACCCGCCAGAGCCAAAACCAGGGCCAGAGCCCAGGGGATGAGTTGCCGGAGAAGGGCATACAGCCCTGTCCCGAAGACCGCCATTGCCAAGCCCATGCTGGCCACCAAAGAGGTGGGCATGTCCAGCTCCAGCAGGCGAAACGGCAGAGGGGCCACCATGCACAGAGGGGGGTAAAAGGCAAAGGTAGGATTGCCGTAGCCGAAGTTGGAATACTCCAGCCAGCGGGGGTAAAACTGCCCGCTGAAAAACTGTCGTTGATACTGAAAGGCCCAACTGAGGTTGAAGTGAGTGGAGTGAGTCATGGGATAGCCCTGGTGCAGCATGGGCCAGAGCAGCACCCCAATGCCCACCAACAACCCTAGCCCAACACCCCTCTCTGGTTGTTGCAAAGCTTTCAGCATTTCTCGGCGTTATCCCGATCCTCTACCTCGAAGGGCCCAGACTTCCCCCCATACTTGCGCAACAGCCGGATGTGTTCGATCACCATCGTCTTTTCCAGGGCCTTGGCCATGTCGTACAGGGTGAGGGCGGCCACGGAAACAGCCGTCAGAGCCTCCATCTCCACCCCTGTTTGGGCGTTGGTTTTTACTGTAGCGGTGATCAGAAAGCCGGGCAGATGGGGATCCGGATTCAGATCCACGGTGACGCTGCTCAAGGGGAGAGGATGACACAGCGGGATCAGATCAGCGGTGCGCTTGGCAGCCATGATCCCGGCCAGCCGGGCTGTTTCCACCACATTCCCTTTGGGCCCTTGACCGGCCAAGATGGTCTGCAAAGTCGTTTCTGACATGCGTACCTGTCCTTGGGCAGTGGCCAAGCGGGCAACCATGGGCTTGTGTCCCACTTCCACCATTTGTGCTCGGCCAGAGGCGTCCAGGTGGGTGAGGGCTTGCCCAACAAAGGACTCTGTCCTGCTGGCGCGACTAGAACTCGAATCCGATGGCACCCCGGCCTCCCACAATCCTTGAGAGCTGAAGAGTTGGCTTAGGCTCCGATGAGGTCGGCAAATCGGCAACCAGACCCGCAGGGACTTGACAACTAGTAGCGAATCCAGGCATAGGCGGCATCAGAGAGCACCGGCACCTCGGCGTAGTGGCCGCGAATGTTTTGCACCCAGGCGTAGACGGTGATGGCAATCACCCCCAAGAGAGCCGTGGTGGCCAAAATGCTGACCATCGCTGCCAGGCCAAGGCTGCCGAAGAGCATGCCAAACGCCTGCATCAGCACCTGCACCAAGAACAAGGCAATGTTGAGCAACAGCGCCTGGATGGTGTTGAAGCGAACAAAATGGGCTACGCGGGTGTTGCGGATCACCAGGAACAGGAGAGCCAAAAACACCCCCATTCCCAGCCAGCCCGTGGCCAGGGGCACCAGACGAAATAGGGGCGCAAAAATGGGGATCAGCCCTGGCAAAGATTGAAACAGCCCAGAGGGCAAAAAGCCCAAGGGCAGAGCCGATACCAAAGGCAGAAGGTAGGGAAGGGATCCCCACAGCCGATTGATGGGAGTGATGTCGCCGCGCCAGGTCATAATCCGTCGATCCCCATAGGTGCAATGGTTACTGGAGCTGGCTTGTCGGTGCGCTTCTGGGATCCCCGCAAGCTACAGGTCGGAAAGAGAAAGCAACACCCAAGCCTTGGGCCTATTGTAGTCGATGGATTTGGGTGGCTCAACGCGCTTGGCCGCAAGCTGGCTTCTGCTTTCCAGTGAGCAGAAAAACTGGAGGCCAAAACGTTCAGAGTGAGCGCTCCGATGAATCCAGGCTGATATAATCAACGGCAAATTCTGGCTGCATCACCGGTTTTTCAGGTTCTCTACATTTTTCAGCTTCCACCATGAAGATTTCATCGTCTCCCGCTGCTCGCATCGTCGGAGCTTTTGTCTGGCAAGTTTGGTCTGGGCTGATGGGTTTTCTCAACGACCGTCTGTTGCCGGAGCGCTATTACATTCGGCCCGAAGCTTTGCCGGAGTGGATTGCCCAGGTGTGGGCAGGCTATCTGCGCTATCGGGAAACCTCTCGTCCGGGGGCGATCCAGTTTCGCGGCTTGACGGTGGATCCCAGCCGAGATCTGCGCTCAGCTCACCTCGGATCCCGTCCGCTCCGCTACCGCGGCTGCCCCATGGAGACGGTTGCCCGACCTGGGGATCCCTCTCCTGCCGTCCAACCCATCCCTGAAAAGGCTTTTGTGCCCCCCTACTGGAAACTCCTCAATACGCTGCGCTTGAAGTTGAGCCTGGCCGATGTCGATTGCTATCCGGTCACTCCGGCCCTGCAGCGGGTTTACCGAGGTCGAGAGTTTTAACACCGCTCTGCTGCTCTGCACGACAGTGGAGTTTTAAGGCTGGGGATCCCCTTGTGGGCGGGGATCCCTTTTTGGACTTTGTTCGCGACAGCGGGACGGAGTCTCCGGATTGGACTTGTAGGTTTGGGTGTGGGTGGTTTCTCCTGAGGGGAAAGCTGAGAAAGACTGCAAAAAAACTTAAGGTCACTTTCCCGCTGGGGGATAAGAGCCCCTACAGTGGATAAAGAAGAACATGGTGCTCCGCACCGCCAACGCAATGAGCCTTGTTATGTCCAAAAGCGGCATGCTCCTACTGAACTTGGGGGGGCCAGAGGCCCAGGCCGATGTGCAGCCCTTTCTTTACAATCTGTTTGCCGATCCCGAGCTGATCCGGCTGCCGTTTCCCTTCTTGCAGCGGGCCTTCGCCTGGGCCATCTCCACACTGCGGGCCGAAAAATCCCGCCGCAACTACGCGGCCATTGGGGGGGGATCCCCCTTGCGGCGCATTACTGCTGAGCAAGCGCGAGAACTGCAGGCCCACCTGGTGGCTGAGGGCTATGACGTGCCGGTGTATGTTGCCATGCGCTACTGGCATCCGTTGATCGAGTCGGTGGTGCAGCAGATCAAGTCGGATGGGATCACCCGCTTGGTGGTGCTGCCGCTCTACCCGCAGTATTCCATCAGCACGACGGGATCCAGCTTTAAGCTGCTGGATCGGCTCTGGGCTGAAGATCCGGAGCTGGCATGCATCGAGCGCTGCCAGATCTACTCCTGGTACGATCAGCCTCAGTACGTGCAGGCGATGGCCAGAGCAATTCGGGAACAGTTGGATAGATTTGCCGAGCCCGAAGGGGTGCATGTGCTGTTCAGCGCCCATGGCATTCCCGAAAGCTATGTCACCGAGGCCGGGGATCCCTACCAACGGGAAATGGAAGCCTGCGTGCGGCTGATCTGGAAGCAGGTGGGACGCCCCAATGACCACACCCTCTCCTATCAAAGCCGGGTGGGTTCGGTGCGGTGGCTGCAACCCTATACCGAACGGGTCATCCTGGAGTTGGGATCCCGAGGTGTGAAGCAGTTGCTGGTGGTGCCGATTAGCTTTGTGTCGGAGCACATCGAGACCCTGCAGGAGATTGACATCGAGTATCGGGAACTGGCCCATCGAGCTGGGATTGCCGATTTTCGCCGTGTGCCCGCCTTAAATACCGACCCTCTGTTCATTGCTGGCTTGGCGGCGCTGGTGCGGCCTCATCTGCTCACTCCGGGCTTGGCAGCTCCTGCCTTTGTCCCTGCTGCTGTGGGCAGCTCGCTGCTGGAGCGGTAGGGAAAAACTCCGGGCATTTTATGAACGCTGACGCGACCAGACGAGGGCGCTGCCTGCACATCCATAAGCAATCCCCCCTCAAGAGAGAAAAGAGCAGAGAGCAAAGAGAGCGTATCCTCACTTCTCACCTCTCACTTCTCAATCCTCACTTCTCACTCCTCTCGTTGCTCCGCACCGCTGACGCGAACAGGAAGTCTTGATTAGGAATGACCCTAGGCCCGAGGAAAGCCTTGCTGACGAAGTGGCTGCTGACCTATTTCTACCAATGGCTGCCTTTCCCCCAAGAGTGGCTGCCGCAGGAAAGCTATTGGGTAGGGGGATCCCTGCGGGATGCTTACCTGGCTTGGCTGCAGGGCCGTGCTGCTGGGGATCCCGCTCGCGACGGTGGGATGGAGTCCTCAGCGTCGGTGGATTTGGACCTGATGTGCGCTGTGGATCCCGTGGGCTGGGCAGCGGCAGTGGCACGGCGGTTGGGGGCGGGCTTTGTGGTGTTGGATCCCGAACGGCAGATTGCCCGCATTGTGTTGGCAAAGTTGACCGTGGACGTGGGGCTGCAGGCGGGATCCACCCCTGAGGAGGATCTGAGGCAGCGGGACTTCACCTGCAATGCCCTGGCCTTGGATCTGCAACGGGAGCAACTGCTGGATCCCACAGGCGGACAAGCCGATATTCGCCAGAGCCGGATGCGCATGATCCACCCCGACAACCTCAGTGCTGATCCGGTGCGGCTGTTGCGGGGTTATCGACAGGCGGCTCAGCTGGGGTTTGTGCTGGATCCGGCTACGCAAGAGGCAATCCGGGAGCGGGCCCCCCTTTTGGCCAACGTGGCGGCAGAACGGGTGCGGGCAGAGGTAGTGGCCCTCTTGGAGGCAGGGATCCCAGGGCTGGCTCACCTACAGGGGGCGGTGGCGGCGGGGTTGCTGCAGGCTTGGCTGCCCCACCTGAAGCCGGAAAGTCCGGGCTTCCCTCAAGCTCAGGCCGTGTGGGAGTGGGCCGGGCGCTGGCAACCGCTCTATCCCCGCACGCTGGCAGAGCTGGCCCAGCCCTTGACATCCTCACGCGAAGGGCGCGGCAGGCTGTTGGCAGTGGTGCTGGCGGCCTTGTTGTGGGATCCAGCGGGAACTGAGGACTCTGTCTTGCTGACGCGAACGGCAGAAAGGGTGGAAACCGAGCTGGAGCGGCTGCGCTTCAGCCGAGCGGAAATGCGGGCCATCCAAAAGCTACACCATCTTCTGCCTCAGCTTCAGCTTCTCCTGACGGACTCCCCCACCCCTGCGCAACAGTGGCGGCTTTACCAACAGGCGGGATCCCTGTTCGGTGGCCTGGCGCTGTTGGCGGTGGCTACGGGCGGCGACCCTCAAAAGCTGGAGTCTTGGCTCAAACGCTACGAAGACCCCCAGGATCCCCTGGCCCATCTGGTGCCCCTGCTGGATGGCCGCGATCTGCTGCACAGCTTGGGGGCCAAACCCGGCCCCTGGGTAGGCCAGTTGCTGCAAGACCTCCAGGAGGCGCAGGCTTGGGGGCAGATTCAAACTCGTGCCGAGGCGCTCTCTTTTGCCCGCCGGTGGCGTGGCCAGCAAAAAGACTAGCCGAAGCGATAGCCGAAGCCGCGCACCGTCACCAAATACTCTGGGTTGCTGGGATCCAGCTCCAATTTTTCCCGCAGCCAGCGGATATGTACATCGACGGTCTTGCTGTCGCCCATGAAGTCGGATCCCCAGATGCGCTCCAGAAGCTGTTCCCGCGTCCAAACGCGGCGGGGATTGGACATAAACAGCTCCAACAGGCGAAATTCCTTGGGGGAAAAACTCACCTCAACGCCCCGCACCAACACGCGGCACTCCTGGGTAAACATACACAGATCCCCGTAGCGGAGCACCGTGGCATCGCTGGCTTGGGCCAGTTGTTGCCGACGCAACACCGAACGACAGCGGGCGATCAGCTCCCGCATACCAAAGGGCTTGGTCAGATAATCGTCGGCCCCCAGTTCCAAGCCCACCACCCGGTCGGTTTCGCTACTTTTGGCCGTCAACATCAAGATGGGAATCGTGTTGCCCTCCCTGCGCAGCAGCCTGCATAGATCCAAACCGTTCAAGCTGGGCAACATCAAATCCAGGATCATCAAATCCAGCCGCTCAGCCGTATGTACCACCTCAAGGGCTTGCCGACCATCGGCGGCCTGTAAAACTTGATATCCCTGTTCTTCTAAAGCCAGGGCAACCGTTTCCCGAATGGCATCCTCGTCCTCCACCACCAGCAGGGTCTCCAGATGGGAAGCAGCTTCCTTGGCTTGAGGAAGTGGACCGGTCATGGAGAGGGTTGCTTCCATACAGAACTCCGTTGCGCCTGCACGCAAGTGCTCCGCACCGCCGTCACGAACGCGGAAGCGTCACGTAGCGATAACAGCCTCACAGGGTGAGAAGGGCAAGTGCCGCCACCGTCAACAGCAGCCCCCCGATAGGATATCAAACTTCCAGGGCAGGCCAATAAAGAGAACAGGGGCGGACTGACTTGCACAGGGCCTTGAGACGGCGAATGGAACCGAAAGGATTCCAAAAACCTGCAATTCAGGATGATTTAAGATCTCTAATGTGGAGCCGCCCCTACCCACGCCTCATGGTGCTCTGCACCCCTCCCGCGAACGGCAACTCACGCTTTAAGGACTCCGTCCCGCTGTCGCGATTGGCCGGAAACCGGTTATGTCTGCTTCCCCTTCTGCACTCTGGGCCACTGGCGGAGCCATTCTGCGGCTGTTGCGCTGGCATAAGCCGGCAGGGCGATTGATTTTGATGATCCCGGCTCTGTGGGGAGCTTTTTTGGCCGGACGGGGAACACCCCCTTGGCCGTTGGTCGGGATCATCATTTTGGGCAGCCTGGCTGCCAGTGGGGCAGGCTGTGTCATCAACGATCTTTGGGATCGAGATTTGGATCCGCTGGTGGAGCGCACCCGCCATCGCCCGTTGGCCAGTCGGGAGTTGACCGTTGGCGTCGGGATCCTGATGGCGCTGGTGAGTTTGGCCTGTGCGGCAGGGCTGGCGCTTTTCCTCAACCCGGTCAGTTTTGCCCTCTGTGTGGCGGCGGTGCCGGTAATTCTGCTCTATCCAGGGGCCAAGCGGGTGTTTCCGGTGCCGCAGTTGGTGCTGGCTCTGGCGTGGGGATTTGCCGTGCTCATCAGTTGGACGGCGGTGAGCGGCCAAGATGCCAACACCCCTCTGTGGGAAGAGGGGCTGGGCTGGCTGTGGCTGGCCACGGTGTTGTGGACACTGGGATTTGATACCGTCTATGCTCTTGCGGATCGGGAGGACGATGAGCGGGCCGGGATCCATTCCAGCGCCCGTTTTTTCGGGCAGCGGACGCCGACGGCGGTAGGGCTATTTTTTTTGGGCACTGCCATCGCGCTGTTGGGGGTAGGCCTCAGCCTACGGTTGCATGGAGTTTATTTTGTCAGCTTGGCCATCGTCACTGTCCTCTGGGGCCGGCAAACCTGGCAGCTCCACCAAAGGAATGCCTCTCCCACCTTGTACCTGGCCATCTTCGGCCAAAATGTGGTGCAAGGGTTTATTCTGCTGGCGGGGATGATCGGCGGGTCCCTGCTGGCCTGAGGGATCCCCTGGCCTCTCGCATGGCCAGATGCCTCTCTGAAGAACGCCTTGCCCCTCAGCCGACGCTGGGGCTGCCTCTTTGGGAAGGGATCCCGACAAATCTCCGGACTGGCAGGAATCGGCCCAGGGCCATGGGCAAACGGTAGAATGAGACGATTAATTGCAGGATCCCAGCCTCCGATGGCCCCACTAAGCGGCGGTGAGCCTCCCTATGACATCCTTATCCTCTCAAACGGCCCTGGAGAGCTGACCACCTGGGTGCGTCCGGTGGTGATGGAATTGCGCCAGCAACTGCCTCAGGCACGCCTCTCCCTGGTGCTGTCCCCCTGCCCCCATGCTTCCGGGCAAGAGATGAAGGTAGCGCAAGCGTTCGTCGACGTGGATCGGGTGCAGGATCCCGATTTTTTTCTGGCTTTTTTGCTTACTGGCCAAACCGAAGAAGCCTGGAATTGGGCCAAGCGAGGGGTGGTGCTGTTTCTGGGGGGGGATCAGTTTTTTGCCGTCTGGATTGCTCGCCGCTTGCGCTATCGGCTGGTGGTCTATGCTGAGCATCAACCCCGTTGGCGGCCTTGGGTACATGCTTTCGCCGTGCGAACCGAGGCAATCAAACGCCGCTACGATGGCGGACGGCTGCTGGGCCACCCTTGGGCCCACAAAATGCACGTTGTCGGGGATTTGATGGCGGATGGCGTAGCCAGCGCTGTCTATTTGCCGGGGGTGCCCCTTTCCGGCTGGCTTGGCAGCAGATCTCCTGCCGCTGCCTCCAAACCCACGGCAGGCTTTTCTTCCCCAACCCAAGCCTTTGGCCTGCTCCAAGATGCATCTCCCAGCTCCATCGGCGAGGGGGAGCCTGTAAGAACTGCGCCAGAGAGAGTGGGGAACCGCTTCACCGATCGCGTAAGCGGGCCGGAGGCCTTTGAAGAATTGCTACCGCGCGGCTGGCAGCGTCTGAGCGATGAGAACCGCACCCACTATCAGGTGGGGCTGCTCCCAGGCTCCAAGCCAGCCAAGCTCTCCTTGGGGGTGCCATTGGTGCTGGCTGTGGCCGATGAGCTGCGACAGATGCTGCCGAATGTCCGCTTTGTGATCCCGGTGGCCCCAGGACAAACCCCCCAGTCGTTGGCAGCCTATGCCCATCCCAAGCTCAATCCCGATATGGCTTTGATCTATGGCACCTCAGCCATTCTGGAGCAGACCAATCTGGGATCCCAGTTTGTTACCCCCTTTGGCAGCACGGTGCAATTGTGGACAAGCTTCCCTGCCTATTCTGTGCTGGCCAACTGTGATCTCTGTCTGACCACCATTGGCGCCAACACCGCCGAGCTGGCCTATTTGGGGGTGCCGATGGTTGTGGTGATCCCTACCAACAAGCTGGAGGCAATGCGCGCCTGGGATGGGATCCTCGGCCTGTTGGCCCACCTTCCAGGCTTGGGCACTTGGCTGGCCCGCGCCGTCAACAGAATTGCTCTGCGTTGGCTAGGTCACTTGGCTTGGCCGAACATCTGGGCAGGGCGAGAGGTGGTACCGGAGTTGCGGGGCCACTTGCGCCCGGTGGCCGTGGCCGCACAAATGCGAGTTCTGTTGGAAGATCCCCAGCGCCGTCAGCAAATGCAGACAGAACTGCAGCGGCTGGGGGGAAGGCCGGGAGCCGCGCAAGCCATTGGAGAACTGGTGGCTCAGCAGTTGAGTAAAGGCTAGGGCAGAAGGCAATTTGCTTGAGCTCGACCCAGTGGAGAGTTGCGCGAGGAGCTCCCTTGGCGCGATTGGAGATCTCTCCTTGCTGCCGGCAAAAAGTGCTAAAAGGGGAGTGGAGGTTCCTAAACGGAGACCATTCATGCTGACGGAGGCCGAGCAGTCGGCGGTGGAAAGCCCCAAAACGGGGGAGGGCAATTCTCTCCCTGCTGGCAAGCCGGAGCCAAAACTGGGGTTCTGGCAGCAATTTTGGGAGGATGTTGATTGTGTCTTCGATCGGGATCCGGCAGCACGCAATCGCTGGGAGGTCATCTTCACTTATCCCGGTGTGCATGCTCTGTTTTTGCACCGCATCGCCCACTGGCTGTGGAAACGGCGCTGGTTTTTCCTAGCGCGGCTGCTCAGCTTCTTGGCTCGTTCTTTCACATTGATTGAAATCCACCCGGCAGCCAAGATTGGGCGGCGCTTTTTCATTGACCACGGCTGTGGGGTGGTGATCGGTGAGACGGCAGAAATTGGCGATGATGTTACCCTCTACCACGGGGTCACCTTGGGGGGTACCTCTTGGAACAAGGGCAAACGTCATCCCACCCTGGAAAATGGGGTGATTGTCGGCACGGGGGCAAAGATTCTGGGGCCGGTTCGCATTGGGGAAAAAGCTCGTATCGGAGCCAACGCGGTCGTGATTCAGGATGTAGCTCCCGGCATGACGGTGGTTGGGATCCCAGGCCGTGCGGTCATCCCGCCCCATCAGCGCCGCATCCCCGCCCATGGCATTGACCTGGATCACCATCTCATGCCTGACCCAGTGGGACGGGCTATCGAACAGTTGCTGCACCGTATCCAAGATCTGGAAGCCCAGGTGGCCCGCCTTAACCGGGAGCGGGAACAGGTCCGGCAGGATCAGGTGAGAGGCGAAGCAGAATATTCCTGATCCGTCCTGCTGATGCGAACGATCTGAAGATTTGTCTGAACCAGGTGGCTGGACAAGAGGGTCCAGCTTTCGGGGTATGCTGTGAGAGCGCTGGGCTGGGTATCCCGGCCAGCTTTTTCCTCTGGGCCCTTCTCTACTGGATAACGCCTCCAATGCCCCTTGCTACTGCGCAACGCTGTCGCGAACAGGATTCTGTACCGTTGGCTTTGTTGAGTGTATCCGACAAAACCGGACTGATCCCGCTGGCCCAGTCCCTCGTGCAAGAGCATGGCTTTCAACTGCTCAGCAGTGGGGGAACCGCCAAGGCGCTCTCAGAAGCTGGGATCCCGGTCACCCCTGTCTCTGCCCACACTGGCGCGCCGGAAATCTTGGGGGGAAGGGTGAAGACGCTGCACCCCCGCATCCACGGCGGCATTTTGGCCCGCCTGGAATGCAGCGAAGACCGGGCAGACCTAGAGGCGCTGGGGATCCCTCCCATCCAACTGGTGGTGGTCAACTTCTACCCTTTTGAACAGACAGTGGCCCAGGCAGGAGTGTCTCTGGAGGAAGCTTTTGAGCAGATCGATATCGGCGGGCCCACTTTGGCGCGGGCGGCAGCCAAAAATTATCCCTACGTTACGGTGCTGACGGATCCCAGCCAGTACCCCCAGTATTTGCAACTGCTCTCCGGGGCCTATGGGGAAACAGAGCGGCTGGCGTTTCGCTTCCAGTGTGCTCGTCGGGCCTTTGAGCAGGTGCTGGCCTACGACCGCGCCATCGTCACCTACCTGGCTCGCCTGGAGCTAGCAGGTCCCTCCCAGTCCTCCGCAGCTGCCGCTGAAGACAGGTTTCAACTGCAAGGGATCCTGTGGCAACGCCTGCGCTACGGGGAAAATCCCCATCAAGCTGCCACTTGGTATGTGACGGATCCGGCTGCCCCCGGCTGGCACCGGGCTAAGCAGTTGCAGGGGAAGGAGCTGAGCTACAACAACCTGCTGGATCTGGAGGCGGCCCGTGCCCTGGCGGCAGAGTTAACCTTGTTACTCCGCAATGCTGATGCGACGCGGCCCACTGACGGGAAGGGCTCTGTGTCTTCTGGCTCTGCTCGGAGGGAGTTCTTGCAACCTGAACAAGCGGTGGCGGTGGTGGTTAAGCACAACAACCCCTGTGGGGTGGCTCTGCGCCCCTCTCTGACTGCTGCCTTGGAGGCCGCGCTGGCTGCCGACCCGGTTTCTGCCTTTGGGGGCATCGTCGCCCTCAACCAAACTTTGGATCGGGAGACCGCCCGGCGGCTGGTAGAGCCTTTTCTGGAGTGTGTGGTGGCTCCCAATTGTACCCCGGAGGCGGCTGAGCTGCTGTCGGCCAAAAAGAACTTGCGGGTCTTGGTCTTGCCGGACTTGTGCGTGGGGCCTGCACAGACAATCCGCACCATAGCCGGGGGCTTTCTGGTGCAGGATGCCGACTCACCTGTTGTGCCGCAACGCTGTCGCGATCAGGGACTGACGCAAACCGACAGCCCCCCCTCTTGGCAAGTGGTCACCCAACGCCAGCCCACCCCCGCAGAATGGGCAGATCTGGAGTTTGCCTGGATAGTTTGCAAACATGTGAAATCCAACGCCATTGTCGTTGCCAAGCAGGGACAGACGCTTGGCATCGGAGCCGGGCAGATGAATCGGGTGGGGGCAGTGGAGATCGCCCTCAAGCAGGCGGGATCCCAGGCGGCAGGGGCTGTTTTGGCCAGCGATGGCTTTTTCCCCTTTGCCGACAGTGTGGAGATGGCTGCCCGAGCAGGGATCCGCGCCATCATTCAGCCGGGAGGGAGCATTCGGGATCCCGATTCCATCGCTGCTGCCAACGCTGCCGGTATCGCCATGGTTTGCACCGGCATACGTCACTTTCTGCACTGAGCCTGCCTCTCGGGAGAGAAGAGAGCGGGGAAGAGTGAGAAGGGAGTATCCTTACTCCTCACTTCTCTTTCCTCACTTCTCACTCCTCACTGTTGCTCCGCAACGCTCTAGGGCAACCCCCAGGCTCTGGCCCGCTCTGCCAGCCAGCCCTCAGCCCGCAAATTCTCCAGTTCTCGGCGCACCCGCAGCCGCAATTCGGCGTGCTGCAGCCCCTTGGGCATGGCAATGCCCAGCCCCACCGTTGCCAAGGGGGATCCCAGAAATTGAAACTGTTGCTCCGCAGCGCTTTCGCGACGGGGATGCTCTGCTAGCCACCCTGCCAGCACCGAGCGATCTGCTGCCCACCCCTGCACCGCCCCTTTCAGGAGCAGTTCCGCCCCTTCTCGGTAGGAATCGACAGGCACCAACTCCACCCCTGGCAGGTATCGATTCAGCAGGGGAATGGCGCTGGAACCGCGCAAGACTGCAACGCGACCGCCCCGCAAGTCCGACCAGCTTTCCCAGTTGTGGGAACGAGCCACAACCAAGCTGGGGCCATCCTGATAGTAAGCAGAAGTGAACTCCACCTGGCGCGCCCGATCGGGTGTAATGCCGATCTGAGCAATGGCCAAATCCACCTGGCCGTCAGCCAGCACCTGCAGCCGCTCTACATTCGAGACCGGCACCAACTCCACAGCCTCTGCCGAGCCCAACAGCCGGGATCCCAGCTCACAAGCCAGCTCGATCTCAAACCCCTGCAGATCCCCTTGGGGAGTGCGAAACCCCAGCGGCCTCAAGTTGTCTTTTACGGCAACGCGCAGCCGTCCAGAATCCACAATCTCCGGCCAAGGACGAGCCACAGTAGGGATCCCTCTCCCCAGGCAGGCGAGGGCCAGAATGGCTGCCAGGAAGGACTTCTGGATAGCCGTCGGAACCTCCTCAGGAGGCGCGAGACTGGCGCGCTGCCTCCACCACCTGGGTAAAGGCCTCTGGATCCAGGAAAGCCAAGCGGGCCAACATTTTGCGGTTGAGCTGGATATTGGCTTTTTTGAGACCATCGATGAACTCGTGGTAACGCAGGCCCTGGGCACGGGTGGCCGCGTTGATGCGGGTAATCCATAGGCGACGAAAATCCCGCTTCTTGCGGCGGCGATCCCGGTAGGCGCTGCGCAAAGCCTTCATCACCTGCTGGTTGGCGGTGCGGAACAGCTTTGAACCAGCTCCCCGAAAGCCTTTGGCCAGCTTGAGGATCTTTTTGCGGCGCTTGCGGGCGACATTGCCCCGTTTGACTCTCATGGCAGTAACTCAATAGGAACTTGAACAAACTCAAACTGAAGGGTAGAAGCACTCCGTCCTGCTAACGGGATCGGAACTGCTGTCGCCAATGCCAGCCCCTGAAATCTTCTTGCCGGCGCGAGCGGGATCCCGGCTAGTGGGTGTTGGGCAACATCAGGCGCACATTGACCACATCCCGCTTGTCCACCAGGGCCACACCGGCCAATTTGCGTTTGCGCTTGCTGGTTTTGTGCTCCAGCAAGTGGTTGTGCCCGGCCCTGCGACGCATAAACTTGCCGCTGCCGGTCAGGCGGAAGCGCTTGGCTGCTGCCTTGCGGGTTTTGATTTTGGGCATGATGACAACCCCAGAATATGCGGGGCCAGAGCTAAAGGTCACAGCTTTCTAGGATAAGCCATAGAAGAACAAGAGGGCAAATGCCAAGGTTCGTCCCGCTGAGGCAAGGGAAAGGGGTCGAGAAACTCTCAGGAGCATGCCTCTAACCCCCAAAACCCTGAACTTTGCTGAATTTACTGAGCTTTAGGCGGTTTGGCAAAAGTCATT